>JACQEW010000035.1 GCA_016200365.1 Nitrospinota bacterium | reverse complement strand
TTAAAGTTATTATTATTCCCTGTTTTAACCATTTGGGTTACCTCCTGTTATAATAATGTTTTGGCTTGAAAACTTAATTATACCAGTGTAATCCAAATGGTTTAACTACTTTTTTCCTTTTTCTTATGCAAGATTAAGGTATTAATTCTTGGGCATCGCAAATCTGGTCAACTCCATGACCTTTCTGTATGTCAACCCCTATGTATTTGGCAGGTTTAAATATTTCTATCGCATATCTCAAAGAGCCATTTATATCTATAGAACCCACTTCTATAACTTCCTTGCCCCTGATATCTTCCTCCTTTAGATATTTCTTTCCAAAATCTATACAATCCTTGTCACACATAAGTCTTCCTCCTTTTGTAGTATTCAACATTCGGTCATAATAAAACGCTAACTAAATTCATTATATTATCAACATTAGATTGCTTCGGGGCTTCGCCCCTCGCAATGACACCTCTGCTTTGTGTGTCATTGCTAACGCAGCGAAGCAATCTTGTTTTATCGCTCAGGTCAGGCTCAGGCGAAGTAATCCCCTTATTGAAATTCTTGGCTATCAATATAATCTGGTCGCCCTTTCCAATTATTTCAAAAAATCTATAGAGCGGCCTTTTAATTTTTCCACGAGCCCCGCCAAAATGATAGTGATTATTCCTTTTAGAATGGATATTAACAATGGATAGTCCTGCCATATTAACAACCTCACAGATTGTTTTATGCGTCCACTGCCAGATATGCTGATCAACAAAAAAATGTGGCCAGTCTTTCCCTTCAACTATGGCTGTCCAACTTTTATAGGAAGGAACCCCGATATACAAAATACCATCTTCTTTCAGAAGCCTTCGACAGTCGGAAAGAAACTGAACTGGCTGCAACAAATGCTCAAGGACATGATTTAGAATCACCACATCCCATCTCTTGTCTGAAGCAGACATTTGACTGATAGAAAGATTAAACAAAGAAACCTTATATCTCTCCCTTCCCACTGATGCAGCATCAGGATTAATCTCAAGCCCCGAAGCCTGATACCCTTTTTTATTTGCCTCATCCGCAAGTATCCCTATGCCGCAGCCAACATCCAATAGTTCTCCTGACGGTTTATATCCTGAGATTTCAGATAGAATATTTCCGGCAAATCTGCGCCATAAGTCTTCGTTCTCGAGCATGTAGAGATACCCTTTATCCGATTCATTATAAAATTCGGATGGGGCAGGAGATGGAAATGTCCTCGCCAAATCACAATGCACACATTTAATAATTTTTGCCGGCGGTTTTCCCTTTTTTAGTAAATATTTAACACCTTTCCGAATAACCTTATATCTGTTATCTCCGCATAGACATGTATTTTCTTTGATACAGTTTTTCATATAAATCCTTTATAAATCCGGGTAACATTATCAACTACTCTGTTCCATAAAAACTTCTCCTTTATCAATTGATAAGCATTCCCCCCCATCTCGCGAAGTCTTTGTGGATCATTCATGAGTAAATATATCTTCTCTTTCAAGGCAAGAGGCTCATTGGGTTTAACAATAAAACCGGTTTTATCATCTATAACGAGTTCAGGCAGAGATGCCACATTTGTCACTATAACGGGGGTTTTACATGCCATTGCCTCAAGAACAACCAATCCAAGCAGCTCGGGGACATTTGTATAATTACCATATATCGTTCTATATACAGAAGGGAGTACAAAGACAGAGGCTGTATTGTATTCCCTCAATAATGCCTCATCATCGGCATCTATAATAAATTCAACCTCCTTTCCATAGGTAAGTTTTTTTAAATATTCAAAATATTCCGAGGAGTAAGGTCTTCCTATTATAGTAAGTTTTATATCCTTATCTATTGCATTTATCAGATAATCTATTCCCTTATGAGGTAGCAATCTACCAACAAACAGGACTTTTCTTTCTCTCTTAATGGCCAGCGGATAAAATTTTGTAGTATCAACCCCTCCATAAATCACATAATGTCTTGTTTTATATTTAGAATATAAATCACCTGCATATTTTGATATATGTATAAATCCATCTATAAAAGACCCTGTTATGCCATAATAAGATAGTATATCCCATCCCCCCCCTCCTAAATCCGTAACGAATACCTTTTTTCTTAACAATTTTCCATATAAAATACTTAGGGACGTGGTTAATGTATGATACTGATAACAGTGTATTATATCCGAATTTTTTAGTGCCTTGATAAAGGGTGGGTAAAAGGGTGTAATCTTTTGCCCTTTTAAATAAAACCAGGGCTTAAATAAACGGATGGTTAAATCCCCTATTTTTTCTACCCCCGGTCTTTCAGAAAAGCTAATCAATTCTGTTTCCGTTACACAGGACATAGCCCTTGCCAACTCCAGAGTGTACCGTTCACCACCGCCTATAAAGGAACTATCTTCAAAGTAAGTTGGTGAGACATGAATTACTTTCATCTATGGTCACCCTTAATTACTAATAGTCCAACGCTCATAAACCATGCAGGAAACATCCAGGCAAGACGCCGTTCCCAGAGGTCAGGATACCTATGAGCTATCCTCCAGATTAGTTTATTAATAAGATTAGGCTCAAAGTGAACTTCTACCTTTATTATTTTGAATTCGGCTGAGGAATAAAAATTCCATTTTGAATAATTATTATTGCAATTAATCGAAAAATAATCAAAGGAATGAATGCCAAAATAATGAATATGCGTAGGGTCGGTAAAGGCATTGCGAGATGAAAAGTGGGGTGTTGTAATAAAAACCTTTGCCCCTGGTTTACTGATACGATGTATCTCTTCCATAACATGCACTATGTTGTCTAAATGTTCCAGGGCATCATAGCAGTAAATCTCTTCAAATGTATTATCTATAAAAGGCCAGGGGGATATATTAAGGTCATGTATAACATCCGCACCAATTTGCGGATTAATATCTACAGTTACTGCATCAGGGATAGAATGATTCTTGCCACAGCCTAAATTTAGTCTCTTCATAAAATCTTTTCCAATATCATTAACCTAAAAAATGCAATTGGACGCATATTTTTTTTACTGATAACTTACGACTAATAACAGCTGTAAGTTGTGAGTTGTAAGTTGCCAATAGTCAGTCCTACAATTACAGGATTCACACTTCCAGATAGATTGGCATTCTTCCCATTAACCTTGTATTTATAGCTATTCCCTCCATGATGTTTAATCATTACCTTCAAATTTAAAGCATTTATAATACCTTACTGATAAACAATAAGATGGACATCAGCCGCTTACTGCTTATCTTTTTCTTCTTGTGATTTTTTTGATTAGACATTTTCTACCCCCTTTTTTCATTTTGAAACCCCTCTTGAAAACCTATGGACAATTCTCAATTTTTCAAACCTTTTTTAATGTTATGTCATAAGTATCACCCCCTCCACTAATCCTTTTTCTTTATCGGCAATACCAATGTTATTGTGAGCTATTATATAATCTGGGTTTAACTTTAATGCAATTTGAAACTCATGGATAGCCTCATCCAGTCGTTTCTAAATGGCATAGACAAGCCCAAGGTTATTATGGGCTTCTGCAAGGTCAGGGGTAAGTCTTAATGCAGTCAGAAATTCATTTATAGGGGTATCCGCTTAACTCTCGTTCAATATATTGTGCTGCTGCTTCATTTTCCTGTGGCCCAAATCTCTTTAGCTTTCACTGGTCCGATGTTAGCCGATTGCTGAATAATACGGTGAAACAAGAGACCTCGCGAGATTGTTTTTCAAAATCAAGAACTGTTCTTAAGGATATTGCTCCATGACTCCCACATACTACATCTTGTGGTAACGAGAGTCAAGAGGATACCCCTAATTCTTAAGGACTTGATTATTTATGGACTGTCTTTAAATGGCTTCCTGTTGAGTATCAACATAAAAAACCGAGGCAATACCTTTGGCAAAAGCCTGATATCCCTGTTTGACTAAAAATTGGTGAATTGGACTATTCGGCAAATCATTTATTGCTTCCCAATATCTGCGCCCACCTTGTTTAAACAAGCTCTGAGTATTATTATTAAGATTGGTTTTTATAATTTCTACACTTATTATTTTAGGTCTATATTTACCCCAGTCATTTTGCCGAAGAACATCTAATTCATGACCTTCAACATCGATATTTAGATAATCAATCTCTTTCTCTCCCCTGAGGGGAGGGTGAGGGTTTTGTTCATACAGGTTTGGTATCACGGGCTACCTTGCCATACATATCTTCTTGTGTCTGCATTATGGCTTCAAACACCCACAGCCATGAGAGGGAGACAGGGGTGTAGCGTGAATAGAGGGAATGGAGCAATCTCCTCATAATCTTAAATAGAATAAACTGTCTATCGGGTATAAAATACAACTGAGGTATCACTCCCCATCCTCTAATATTTGTTATCTTCATACCGTTTACTATCAAAAATTCCTTAAAATATCTTTTCGTAAATAGACCCGGATATATTAATGGATGTCCTATCATGGGGTTTGGTATGGAGACGAGAAGTTTACCCGATGGTTTCAGCACCCTTTTTATCTCGCTCATTGCACGGTATGGATTTGTAAGATGCTCGATGGTTTCAAAACAGCACACACAATCGAAGAGGTAGTCCGGAAAAGGGACGCCTTCCGTCTCGATGTCCGAGAGAAAAATCCGCTCCGGTATATTCTTCTTTTTGGCATGCTCGATACCGCTCAGGGATGCATCTACACCGTAGGATTCATACCCCCTCTCTGCAAGCATTCTAACCAGAGTCCCTTCACCGCAGCCTATATCCAGCACCTTTTCATTATCAGATGCCGCCTTTTTAAAATATGTCTCACATATCCACTTAAAGCGATAATCCCCTCCAATTGGACCGTTGTATTCTGAATAATAATCTCTGTATTCCTTACAGGGATTACCTTCTTTTTGAAATGATGATTCAAATTTTAAATCAGGAGACATAAACAGCCTTTCGTTTAAGCATAACAAACTCCTTAAAAATACGATAATCTTCTCTATCAAAACCCTTTAACAGCATAACAATTCCAAAATATATAAGGGGGAAAAGAATAAAAATAACCGATAGTCTATTCCCCATACTGCTTATAACCAGCCATCCTGATATTCCTGCTGCCAGAAAACCAAAAAGTGGTGATAGAGTAAAATCTGTTAAATCCTGTTTTACAACACGGACAGCAAGAAAAAACATTGTCAATTCAGACAGGAAAGATGTAATCGCTGCCCCAGTCATACCAAACAAAGGTATAAGATATATATTCATGCCGATACTTATAATGGCACAGAAGATGCCGTTAAGCATTCCAATCTTCTGCCTGTTCATTATATTTATAAGCATCCCGAGAATGATATTAGGAAACCGGAGCATCTGTGCCCATAGAAGCCATTTAAATGGGCTCTGGGCGGGTAGAAATTCCTTTCCATATATTAATATTATTAGTGTTGCAGAAAGAGTGGAGAGTATAACCCCCAAAAGAATACCCAGCATTGCCATGTATTTGAATGATAAATTGGATATGCGGATAAACCTATCTAAAGAATCCCCCCTAATCTGAGACAGCAGCGGGAATAGAACCATTGCAGTATAAACAGGTATCAAATTCAACTGCTCTGTCAATTTAAAACTGGCAGTATAGTAGCCTACTGCAATATTCCCGCTGAAATGGGCAATCAGAAGCTGGTCAAGTCGCAGATATATCATAAGGGTGATTGTAGAAATGGCGAGGGGCCATGAATTTTTTATTATAAAACGGCATATTGAAAAATCTACATTGAATACGGCTTTTATTAATCTCTTTCCAAAATAGAATGCCAGAATTGAATTCGTTATGTTTTCAATGAGGCTCACAATAACCAATTCTTTAACTGCAGCGCCAAAAAATATCAGCAGCAAAATAAGAGAGGCAGACAATATTCGTATAAGTATCGTAATTATAGAATATTTGAATTTCAGACTCACATGAAAAGCAGTCTCGTAGGGTGTCAATATGCCAAGAATAGGACCAAGAGACGCCAGCATAATCAGTTTCTTGGTGGAATCGGGATAACTAATAAAGGGTATAGAAAGAAGGAGGGATGAAATTGATATTGCAATAAGGATTGTTCTGATAAGAATATAGTTGAATAGAATGACACCTGCCTTTTCCCGATTTGCAGACATCTCCCGTATTACGATAGTACTCATTCCAAGGTCGGTAAAGAGGGTAAAAAAAGCAAGATAGGTAAAGACAAGGTTGTACTCGCCGAACTTCTCAACACCGAGATAGTGGCTGGTTTTTGATATGACAATCAGACTTATGCAAATCACTATCCCTCTTGTAATGAGGAGTATAAGAAAATTTTTAGCAACAAGCCTCGATACAGACAACAGAGCCTCCTTAGAACAAAAATAATCACACAAAGACACAAAGCCTCAAAGGAAATAAAAAGAGATTAAAAGATTAGAAGATTAGAAGATTAGAAAATTGGAAGATTAAATCTTTTAATCTGTAATCTTCTAATCTGTAATTCTTTTCTTTGTGCCCTTTGTGACTTTGTGTGAGAAAACTTTGCGTCTTTGCGTTTATAATTTCCTTTACAAGGACAAATTTTTAACTTGACATTAAATATTCCTTATTAGTATATTATAAATACCCCCTTAATGATAGCAAATAGATAGCTTCCACCTGCTGGGAATGAGGAGAACTTTTAGGTGAGTATCTGTTTAAGAATAAGCCCTATTCTTTTGATAATCTCCATTATTACAGCTGCGTGTTCTTCTGCGCCGCCTCATAAAGCTGCAACCCCGCCCTCCCTTCAAGCATCCCCTGCATTAACGGAAGAAAAAAAACCTCTCCCATTAACCCCGGAAAAACCCGACCTCGCCGATGAATCTCTAAAGGAGTATACGATAGCAGAGCCCGATTCCCTTTATATATCGGTCTGGAAAGAGCCCGAGCTGACAATAACGGTCAAGGTAAGACCGGATGG
>JACQEW010000269.1 GCA_016200365.1 Nitrospinota bacterium | reverse complement strand
GGTGGAAAGACATCTCTGAAACTTAAAGGTAAGGGAGTTAAAATCCTAAAGAAATGAGGTGATATTTTATGCGAATGAATCTATTTATCACAACTGTTAAAGATATGGGGCGGCGGAAGGTCAGGACATTTCTTACAATTGCCGGTGTATCTATCGCTGTAGGGGTCTTCGTCTCTTTGATGGGTTTTCGCAAGGGGTATGAGGAGGCGCTGACAAGGGATGTGGATAAGATGGGTTATCAGGTGCTGGTTACAGCCAAAGGGTGCCCTTATGAAGCCGCAACATTGATGCTGAAAGGCGGAGCGGGTCTCCGCTATATGGATGAGAGGATATATGAGCAGGTAGTCTCCGATAAAAGGATAGATAAAATAACCCCTGAGCTCATTCAGGTAATATATGACACTAATAGGGGTGAGGGGAAAGGCGGCTTTGCCTTTATCCTCGGGATAGAGGAGAGCCTGCTTAAGCTCAAGCCGTGGATAAAGTTCAAGATGGGCGGCTGGTTTTCCGGTGATGATAGAAACGAATTCATCCTCGGATATGAGGCTGCCGAGCTGGAGCAGAGACTTGTGGGTGATAAGATGTTTATCCCGGGTGTAGAGGGAGATTTTACTGTGGCGGGAATACTCGAGAGGACATGGACGCACGATGACGGGACGATCTTCATGCCCTTAAAGACTGCCCAGAGGTTGTTCAAACTTGAGGGGAAGCTTACCGGAGTCGGAATCAAATTAAAGGATGTGGAGGATATCCCCGATTTTGAAGAATCGTTATACAATGTGCCTGGAATTCAGGTGGTCAGCATGGCACAGGCAAAGGGGACCATTCTCGGACTTGTGAATAGTGCCAATGTGATGGTAACTGCTATAGCCATCATAGCATCGTTGATTGCAGTTATCGGCGTGATGAATACCATCCTGATGTCGGTATTTGAACGGATGAAGGAGTTCGGTGTTATGAAGGCAATGGGTGCATCATGGCACCATATCTTCCGTATAATCCTGTATGAGACCATTCTCATGTCCATCATCGGAGGTCTGGCGGGGGGTCTTATAGCAATGGGAGGCATAGGTGGGACAGAGTTTTTAATAAGAAAGATTCTCCCTTATGCCCCTTATGGCTCAATAGTCTCTATATCACCTGCGATTATATTATTCAGTATGACAGGGGTTGTAATAACAGGGATGATTGCAGGGATTTATCCGGCTATTAAGGCATCTTTATCGAGACCGCTGGATATTATTCAGAATAATTTTTAGGGAGGATTTTATGTCAAACACAGAAATTATCATTAATGCCGAAGGGCTTAAAAAATACTATCAAAGAGGGAAAGAGATTGTGAGGGCATTGGACGGAATTGATATGACCATAAGGCATGGCGAGATGGTGGCTATTACAGGACCTTCAGGCTCGGGCAAGACAACCCTTCTCAGCCTATTGGGTGGTCTCACCCTTCCATCAGAGGGCAGTCTGATAATAGCAGGCACAGATGTTGGAAGGGGCAATGAAAAAGGGCTTGCATCATTTCGCAGGAATACTATTGGATTTGTCTTCCAGCAGTTTTATCTGATACCAACACTCACGGTCGCGGAAAATGTCCTTCTGCCCACCCTTTTTTCCGGTAAAAAGGTTATGGAAATTAAGGCACGAGAAATACTTTCAATAGTAGGGCTTTCAAACAGGGAGAGACATCTGCCTTCAGAATTATCAGGAGGGGAGATGCAGAGGGCGGCAATTGCAAGGGCATTGATCAACTCTCCGCATATTCTTCTAACAGATGAGCCTACAGGCAGCCTCGATACACAAACAGGGAAGGATATTATAAAGTTATTCATGGAGCTGAACAGAGAAGGATTAACCGTTATTGTGGTTACCCATAATTTAGAAATAGCCTCTCTGTGCGGTCAGGCTATAAGATTGAAGGATGGCAGGCGGGAGAATGAAATATTTATTCGTGGCTGAATACTATGCTCTAAAAAAATCGAAAAGATTGACAGCCGATGGCAGGTCAGGATAATATTCGATATATAATGGAAACTTCCTTAAAAGACAAGATACTCTTTTATATCGAAAGACTGCCGGCGCTTTCACCGACCATATCAAAAATCATAGAATTGACTCAAAACAGCAATACCTCCGCAAGCGACCTTTTAAAGGTCATTAAGCTCGACCCTGTATTGACCGCAAAGATATTAAGGCTCATAAACTCCGCTTATTTCGGCATGCCCGAATCAGTAACATCGATTAATACCGCAATCGTATTGCTGGGCTTCAATACAATAAAAAACCTGGCATTAAGCACAGAAGTTCTATCTTCGTTTAACCCTGGAAAGGGGGTTGAGTTTAATGTCGAGAAATTCTGGCTGCATAGTCTTGCAGCTGCGGTTACCTGCAAGACCCTTGCACTTCATATCCTGCATGACCATAAGGTGCAGGAGGAGTATTTCATTTCCGGTCTTATCCATGATATTGGAAAGATATTTTTGATAAAATTTTTTCCATCCCAATTTTTTTCCATTAACTTTGAAAAGATGGGTATAGGCGAATTTCTAAAGAAAGAAAAGGAGCTCTTTTCTATTGACCACGCAGAGGCAGGCGGTTTAATAGTGGAAAAGTGGAAATTATCGAGGGAGATGATTTCTTCCGTGAAAAATCATCACACTATGCCGCAGGATGCCGATAGTAAAACCATGAGCTCTATTGTATATTTCTCGAATATATATTGTAAGAGCATAGGATTTGACGATATGATAGG
>JACQEW010000268.1 GCA_016200365.1 Nitrospinota bacterium | reverse complement strand
TTATGGCAACTTACCCGACACGGTAACTTGGGCTCAAGATGAGAGCATAGTTGTCGCCTTTTCGCCTGAAGCGCCGTCCAAAAAGATTCAGTTCACCCTGACAGCCTCACCTAAGAGCAATATCATAACTTTATTGCTTGACAGTAGCGGCAACCTGCTCGGTGGCTACTGTAACCGCATACCGGACTCCCAGGCAATAAATGGCAATTTCATGAAGGGCGGGAGCTTATCGGCTGTATCTAACAGCGGCAACACTGCCACATTTGATGTCTCATTTTGGAGGGGCGATAATAGTATTAACAGCTATTATCAAATCACGGGGAACTACGACTGCGGCACCTCTACCAGTGGAACCTACTCCTCTCTTGCTGTTACAGCTGTAGGCGGTACTTCTTCTGGTGATTACCTGACAGAAGGGTATACCCTAACCACGACCGGGCCCATAACTTGTGGGAACATTTCACAATGACCGAACTTAAATGAAATGGAGAGGTTCTTTAAAACTGCATAAAAAATGGGGTCTTGAAATATCACTTTTTTTTTTTTTTTTTCTGTTCTCCGAACAGCCCTTAAACCCCTCCTCAATCCCTCAATCCAGTAATTCCGGATACACCATACTTATTTATGCAAAAATCCCCTCTCACATCCCCCTATTTAGTGACGCAAGAGATTTACACAATTAACTTTGTCTTGCTCTGTAAGATATTAGTGATTGATTTATAGAATACACTTGTAGTATATTGTAACCAGATGGAAATAGTCTTTGATTCCTCCACATTAATATTGTTAGCCAAAGTTGAAATTCTAAGACCTGTTATTGAAGATATAAAAGCTATAATTCCAGAAATAGTCAAAGCAGAATGTCTTGCAAAAGATACTTTTGATAGCAGGTTAATATCCTCTATAATTGAGGAAGATAAGATTAGGGTTCTTAAAGTAGGAAGGCAAGAAAATATAACCAGACTATGTAAGGACTTCAAAATTCATATAGGAGAAGCCGAAGCTCTCAGCCTTGCTTTGGGAAGAAAAATCCCGCTTGCAGTTGATGATTTGCCTACTATAAAGGCTTGTAAGATACTTAATCAGAGATTTACAACAGCTATTCATTTTTTAATAGATATTACAAAAAGCAAAAAGATTAATGAGGACACAGCAATTGCAAAACTTGAAAAATTATCTTTCTATGGTCGTTACAGCAAACGAATAATAGATGATGCAGTTAAAAGATTACAGGGAGGTGTATAATGGCTGTTGTCAGTCTTAGATTAAAAGATAGAGAATTGAAAAGGCTCAATGAGCTTTCTAAAATGGTTCATAAAGATAAATCTACGGTTGCAAGGGAGTTGCTTGATCATGGCTGGGAATTTCTGATGATAAAGCTTTACAGAGAAGGGAAGTTATCCTTGAGCTCACTTGCTTCAAAACTTGAGTTATCAGTGACTGAGACAATAGACCTTCTGTCTGAATTCGGAGTTGAGTCACCAATAGATTATGATGATTATTTAAAGGGATTTGAAGTTTTTAAGAAGAAATAATCAATCTTGTTACTCTTTATTGTCGCAGCCCCAATACCTTAGCCGTCATTTCGCCTCTGCTGTGAATTTTAATCTTCTCGAATATATCATGCAGATGGTCTTTGACTGTCTGCTCGCAGATGAAAAGCCTTTCTGCAATCTCTTTATTGGATAATCCCTGTATAGTCAGTATTGCTATCCCCTCCTCCCGTCTGCTTAATCCATAATTAATAAGCTTTGGATGGAGGCTTTGCTCAGAAAGAAGCGGCTCAAGGAGGATAATCTTCTTTATTCTTCCTTTACCCTGCACAGTCCTTATGCGATATACCCCCCTCTTGCTCTGAAAAAATGCTGGAGCTGTTCCAAATCCAGAGTCATGGATTACACTTACAGGTCTTCCATCGAGTGCCATTCTTGCCTCATCATTCATATAGAATGGATTCCTATCACTGTCAATATATATCATACCAACACCTTTTGATGAAGCGATTGTCTCCATCAAATTGATACTATGGAGGGCATTGGAAAGATGGGAAATGAGGATATTCATAATCTCTTTATCCTTATCAGAGAAATCCCTATCCTGTCTCGGACAGTGAAGACCCATTACACCAGTAGTGTCCCCCTGCGAACCCAGGGACATACCAAGTTCATAAAAAATATGAAACCGGGATTGGAAATCACTGTTGTATTCTGTATCTATCAAGCGGGATGCTGAAATAGCATCAGTAATCCTTGTCGCCTCATTAACACGACTTAAATGCCATCCTTTTATTACAAATGGGTGAAGGGGTGCATAATATGAGCAGAATTGATAAATTCCTTCAGGTGGATGATTGAGTAAGACATGACCCTCGGGTTGGAAATTATGGGTTTTAAAATCCATCGGGATGAAGGCAGCATCGTTGAAGGAAATCAGTTTCTGTAATCTCTCCCAGACAGATAGTATCATGGCAGCCCTGTCAGGAATGGAATAGATGAGGTTAATAATTTCAAGGACTTTTTTATAATCCTTTAAGGTGAGCGCCATAAGCCACCTCCCTGCCTGCTGGTTCAATCTTGTAGATTGAACCACATATTAATATTTTGGTTCAGGCTACAAGCCTGAACCAGCAAGGGTTTAAAAATCGCTCAAGTTGGGTAATATGCAATAATATACATTCTCAGTATCTTTCTGTCAAATAAAAATCCTACTTTCGTAGGATTGAAAGAAGAGTAACCTGGATATATATTTTTATCAAAATCAACATCAGGAAACTCTTAGAGGGAGGATATAAAAATGTCTACTTGCAAAGATTGATATTATTGATTACAGAAGTAAATTAAAAGTCTTTTAATTTGAAAGGAGGGAGTGGTTATGAACAATTTCAGAAAATCACGGGGCTTAGGGTTTCATTTAAGGCGGTTTTTGTGCATAGTATTATCGCTTTGCATGGTGCTGATGGGGCTTCCGGTTAAATCACAGGCAGAGTCTGTTATAAATATTAAAGTGGACGCCCTCAGAG
>JACQEW010000034.1 GCA_016200365.1 Nitrospinota bacterium | reverse complement strand
TTTGGGGAAAGGGGATGGAATAGAAAATCAGAATCCGGAAAGGATACTCCTGATAAAGTTCTTTGGCATCGGGAGCATAATATATATTTCACCCTCTATCAGGGCGTTAAGAGATAAATACCCAAATGCAAAGATTTCGTTTTTGACATTCGCAGAGCATACAGGTCTGTGCGAGATGATTGACGGGATAGATAATGTGATTACCTTTAAAATACGGGGATTGATAAATCTCATTAAAGATGTCCCGCTCCTTATTCTTAAATTGAGAAAAGAAAAATTTGACAGGGTATACAACTTTGAGTTTCATGCCCGCTTTCCGACGATTGTCTCATATTTAAGCGGCGCTCGAGAAATGACCGAGTTTCATTCAGATTTTTTCTACAAGGGGAATCTCCGCTCAAAAAAGATTCCATACACATTAGACCGGCATGTAATAAGCTCTTTTATGGATATGGTAAGCGATAATCACTCAGGATTAAGCAATCTGTCCATAAACTTGTCCCTGCAAGCTTTAAGCAGGGAACTGAATATTCCCGCATCCGATGAAAGATATATTGATTCATTTCTCGCATATCATATTAAACCGGCAAATCCCCCCTCGCCCCCCTTTTCTAAAGGGGGGATGGGGGGATTAATAGGAGTCAATATAAATACGAGCGGGATGGCTTATGAAAGGAGATGGCACATTAAAAAATTTACCAGCCTGATAGAATTATTAATTAATCGCTATGATGCCTATATTTTCTTAACAGGGGGAAAAGGGGACTTCAATTATGTAAGCTCGTTAAAGGAGTTTTTTAAAAATAATGAAAGGGTCATAAATACAGCAGGGAAATTATCCCTTAAACAATTGGCTGCACTTTATAAGAGATGCAATCTTGTCATATCCAACGATTCAGGACCGCTCCATATCGCCGAGGCTGTAGGGACAAAAACCGTATCGTTATTTGGACCCGAAACCCCTGCACACTACGGCCCAATTGGCGAAAATCATACAGTCATATATAAAGCTCTCCCCTGCAGTCCATGCTTAAGTCCTTTGAATATGAAGTCTGCCAATTGCAATATAGGGGTCAAGTGTATGGAGTCAATTACTGTAGATGAGGTCTTTTCTGCTGTCAGAGGTATGTTAAGATGAGAGGGACATATTATAAGTTAATACTGAATCAGTTAAGGAAAGGTAATTTCTTCTGGTTTCCTGCCCAAATATGGAAATACCTGACAATCCCCATTTCTCAAAGACTCGGAAGACCGCTGTCAGGACCGATAAACGGCTCCCTCTTTGTTACCTACAGGTGCAACAGCGACTGTGTTATGTGCGATTATCCGCAGAGGGCAGGAAGGATTAAAGGGGAAGGATTTGAAGAGTTCGATACAAATAGGATGATAGAAATTATACATGATTTTGCCGAATTAGGCACAACAGGTCTGGGATTCACAGGTGGAGAAGCCCTGCTGAGAAAAGATATATTTACCCTCCTTAAAACATCAATAGAATCGGGAATGATTACAAATATAAATACGAACGGCTATCTGATTGATGAAGGAACTGCTAAGGAGTTGATGAGCATCGGACTCGATTCTATAAATATATCATTTGACGGTGCAACGGATGAAACATTTGAAAAATTGAGAGGAGCTAAGAATGGACTCAAAAAAGCGATAAAGGCAATCGAGAATCTTAAAAAATTCAAAGATAACAAGGGGAGTCCCATGATAAACGCCGTAACTGTAATAAGCTCAAAAAATGCAGATGAAATTGATGAGATTATAAAGCTTCTTAAAGGGCTTGGTGCAGACCATCTCGGTTTTATGCCTGTCCACGATTTTTCATTTAAAAAAGATGATGAAGGGGTTTTTCATGCCGAACAGGAGAAGATGAAAAAAATTGTGGATAGTCTGCTTACAAATTGGGACAAACAATTTTTTGATAATTCCACAGGATATATAAATCTCTTTAAGACCTGTTTTGAGGGAAAAAAGAACCCGATTACCTGTTATGTCGGATACTCACATATCATGGCAGACTGCTACGGCAGGGTCTTTCCGTGCTGGCCATGGATAGAAAAGGATAGGGCGATAGGAGATATAAAAAATGGGGTAAGGCTAAGAGACCTCTGGTATTCCGATAAATTGAAAGGGGCAAGAAAAGAGCTTTCAAAATGTCACGAATGCTTCTGGAACTGCCATACAGAATTGAATCTCTTGTTTAATCGCTATAGGGGGAGACCATGAAAGTAGATTTAATGAGAAAAATAGATTTTTACATTGGTGTTCCTTTATGTCTTTTCTTTTCTATTTTATTCAGAATCCTTTCCCTGATTAGAGCTTGCAGGGACAAGTTTGTTTTTCGTAGAAAAGGAAATATTCAGCCCAAAAATATTCTCTTTATTGAACTTTCAGAGATGGGAAGCGCCATCCTTGTGGACCCCGCAATGAAAAAGCTTCAAAGAAGTTTAACTGGCAGTGAATTGCTATTTGTCATCTTCAAAAGAAACAAACCCAGCCTGAATTTACTAAATACTATTAAAGAAGAAAATATCTTTACCATCCGTGAAGATTCCTTACCCCTCCTTATCTTTGACACCTTGCGTTTTTTGATGTGGGCACGGGTGCGAAATATAGATACTGTTATTGACCTTGAATTGTTTTCCAGATTTACTGCCTTACTGACAATTCTTTCGGGTGCAGACAATAGAGTTGGGTTTTACGGATACCATAACGAAGGATTATATCGCGGTGATTTCTTAACACACAGGGTATCGTATAATCCTCATATCCATATTGCAAAAAACTTTATTTCTCTCATTAATGCCCTGCTTTCCAATAAGGATGAAACACCTTATTCCAAGACCCTGATTACAGATGATGAGATTCGACTTGACAAAGTAATCATTGATGAGAAACAAAAAGTGCAGATGCTCGATAAAATCGAAAGGCTATGTCCGCTATTCAGCCGGAATAAAAACCGAATTGTCCTGATTAATCCCAACGCCAGCGAGATGCTCATCCAGCGGCGATGGATGCCTGAATATTTCTCATTGCTGATGCAGTATATTTTAAAGGATTATCCAGATGTGATTGTATTAATCACTGGCTCTATCGGCGAAAGGGAAGAGGCGGAAAAGCTTCGCCTCTCTGTAAAAAATGAGAGGTGTTATAATTTTGCAGGGGAGTCTAAGTTTCACGACCTGCTAGTCCTTTATTCCATCGCACACTGTATGATAACCAATGATTCAGGGCCCGGGCATTTTTCGGCTGTTTTAGATTTACCAACCTTTGTCATCTACGGACCCGAGACTCCTAAACTGTATGGCTCTCTTGGAAATTCAAAGGCAATATATGCAGGTCTGGCATGCTCTCCCTGTGTCAGTGCCGCAAACCATAGAAAAACACCATGCACCGATAATGTTTGTCTAAAAGTTATTTCACCGGAATATGTTTACCAGATTATTAAACCCTGCCTTGATGCTAAAGAGAGGCTGGATTTAAGGCAATTGCCAGGGGATATGGGGATAGGAGTGTAAAAATGGGGATAGGGGGATGGCGGAGGATAAGGTTCAATTCTCAACAATCTGAGTCCCCACACCTTCATCAGTGAATATCTCAAGCAAAATTGCATGTTTCACCCTGCCGTCTATTATGTGGGTCTTCTTAACCCCGTCGGATAGCGCTTCAAGACAGCATTTAACCTTAGGAAGCATCCCGCCGGTAATGACTCCCTTTTTTATGAGATGCTCTATATCTTTTTTATTAAGGGTGGATAAAAGGGTTCCGTCCTTCCCTTTAACTCCTTCTACATCTGTTAATAAAACAAGTTTTTCCGCCTTAATGCTTGAGGCTATCTTACCTGCCACAAAGTCGGCATTAATATTATAGGCTTCCCCATGCTCTCCTACGCCTACAGGGGCAATAATCGGTATGAACCCGCCATCATC
>JACQEW010000267.1 GCA_016200365.1 Nitrospinota bacterium | reverse complement strand
TAAGAGAAATTCTCAATCGGTTAAGGAATCCAGTGGTTGAGAAAATGGCAGCATAACAATGTTACTTAAAACCCTTGAGGGATAAAGCCTTTATGAGAATTTACAGAAAATACTTGACAGTACCTCTTTTATTTGTCACTTACACTTACACTTCTTTGTTTTATGAACTTGATAAAAAATAGATGGAATTTTATAAAAGAGGACAGAGAAATACAGGAATCCTTTTCAAAAGGACTCTCTATTTCGGCTATCACTGCCCAACTCCTTATTAATAGAGGGATTGATGATATGGCTCATGCCGGTAATTTTATTAACTCCTCCCTTAACAATTTTCACAACCCCTATCAGATGAAGGATATGGATAAGGCTGTTAATAGGATAATCCATGCAATAAATACAAAAGAGAAGATATTTATTTACGGCGATTATGATGTGGATGGAATCACTGCAACCTCTTTGCTTATACTCTTTTTAAGGGAAATGGCAGTGGAGGCTTCCTATTATATACCGAAAAGGACAGAGGAGGGTTATGGGCTTAATTTGAACGCTGTAAAAAAGATAAAGGAGCAGGGCGGCAGTCTGATTATAACAGTAGACTGCGGGATAACGGCTATAGAAGAGACAAAGGCGGCAAATGAGATGGGAATAGACATGATTATTACAGACCATCATCAGTTGTCGGATAAGAAGCCTCCTGCCTTTGCAATCATTCATCCGGGACAGGAGGATTGCCGGTATCCCTTTAAATCGCTGACCGGTGTCGGTATTGTATTCAAGCTTATAAAGTCTCTACGCCGCACCTTTAAGGATATGGGGGTGCCTCAAGATAGACTTCCAAATCTGAAGAAGCATCTTGACCTTGTCTCTCTCGGGACAATAGCCGATATAGCGCCGTTATTAGGAGAGAATCATATAATTGCAAAGTACGGCTTGAGGGAAATCACCAGGACAGAGAAGGCAGGATTAAAGGCATTGAAAGCGGTTACCGGTATTAATGAAAGGGAGGTTACTGTGACAGATGTAGGGTTTCTCCTGTGTCCACGTATCAATGCGGCAGGGAGACTTGGAGATGCCGATTCGGCTGTAAGGCTTTTGACTACCAGGGATGTAAACGAGGCTTTGGAGATAGCGAGATATTTGAATTCCGAGAACAAAAAAAGACAGGTTATACAGGATGATATACTGAAAGAAGTGAGAAAACAGATTTCCGAGCAGTGCTCCGTTGAAAAAGACAGGGCGATTGTCCTCTCCTCTCCAAACTGGCATCAGGGTGTTATAGGTATAGTGGCGTCAAAGGTCGTTGAGGAATATTATAAGCAGACAATATTGATATCTGTTGACGGTGAATACGGCAAAGGCCCGGCGAGGGGGATTCCATCGTTCCATCTGCATGAGGGGTTGAGAAGATGCTGGGACCTCCTGGTTGATTTTGGCGGACATAAATATGCAGCCGGACTTACTATAAAAAAAGATATGATAGATGAATTCAGGGATTATTTCCAGAAAGTAACAGCAGAGGTCTTAAAGGATGAAGACTGCATCCCGCAGATTGATATAGATATGACTGTTGAGTTGTCCGATATGGACTATCTGCTTATAGAGGAGATAGAAAGAATCGGACCCTTTGGAACATCAAATCCGCCGCCGCTGTTTTGCTCTAAGAGTGTGAAGGTTATCGGAGAGCCTGTATCAATAGGCAAAAACAATGCGCATCTGAAAATGGATGTGGAAGACGGGGCAGAGGTTATGGAAGTTATCGGCTTCAATGTATCCCATTTGTTAAAAGAAATTGATGATGGTGGTATCTACGACATTGCATATACGCCTATGATAAATAACTGGGGAAATAATAGAAAGCTTCAATTAAAATTAAAGGACATACGAGCAGCAGAATAAAAAAAGATGATTACACAGATTATAAAGGCAGATTACACAGATTTATTTTAATCAGTGTAATCATCTTTTAAAATCTGTGTAATCTGTGTAAATATGAAATACGATGTTATTATTGTAGGTGCAGGACCATCTGGAATTTTTACAGCCCTGGAATTGGCGAAAAAAAAGGGTATCCGTATCCTTTTATTGGAGAAGGGGAGGGAGCTGAAGGAGAGAATAAAACTAATTAAGAATGCAGAATGCAGAGTGCAGAGTACAGAATCGGAACCATCTCCAACAATATCCGGCTGGGGCGGTGCAGGAGCATTCAGCGACGGAAAGCTGACACTATCCAGCGATGTGGGGGGATTCCTTTATCGTTACTTAGATCAGGGGGAATTGACAGAGTTAATCAAATATGTTGATAAATGTTATGTCCATTACGGTGCGCCGGATAAGACTTACGGCTCTAACACTGCCGAGATTGAGCGACTCAAGACAAAGGCTGCCCGGAATAATTTAAAACTTATTCCTACAAGAATAAGGCATATAGGAACTGACAGATGCCCTGAAGTTCTCCAGAATTTTAAAAACGGACTTAAAGGTAAAGTAGATATAAAATTCAACACCAATGTAAAGACGATTATCAAGAATGGCTCAAAGATAGCAGGCATAGTCACTGAGGAGGGAAGGGAATTTATATCGGATTTTGTCGTTTTATCGCCTGGAAGGGGAGGGGCAGGATGGCTTGACGGGGAATGCAGGAGGATCGGGCTGACAACATTG
>JACQEW010000266.1 GCA_016200365.1 Nitrospinota bacterium | reverse complement strand
GCCTGTCTTACAGCCCAATCAAAGAGACCCTCTTTGAACTTCTTATCCCTTCCCATCTTTGTTATAAGGGACTGATAGATGTGAGGTATAAGGGTCTTTACTGCCTCTGTAAGGATATGAACAAAGAAGGTTGAGTCAACATCAATAAGATGAAGGTGTCCATCACGCTGAAGGATGGAGAGGTCATAAAGTATATCCCTTGCCCTGCCTTTTAGAAGCTCCTGTTTTGATATAACCCAGAGGTCATTTGCCTCATTAACCGGAAGGATCGAGGGGTAAGTTTTAAGACGATGCTCATGAGTAACCTTTTCAATCCAGCCCGGCGTCCTCCAGATAACGGCGTCCTTCATGTTCCATGTTACAAAATAGTCTGCATTCATTGCCCTGGCTTTTTGGGCTGCATTTTCAAGAAGGGCATTATCATCAGCCGGGGTATCTGGAGTCTTCAACTCCCACCCGCAAAAACCCATGCCGGATTTTCGGCTCAGCCATATCTGGATGTCCGGGAAATTAGTTTCTCCAGACGATACCGCCAGCGAGGCTTCTGATGATGCAATCTCAAATGGATAAGAGCCTTGAGAAATCGCCTCGTTGAGCCATGAGATAACCTGGCTCATAAATTCCCGCTCGTTGGCTTTAACAGTAGTCATGATTGTGATAGATGAACTCGTAAAAAATCAAAACAAAATTAGCCCTTATAACAATTAGAGACATTTTACCCATAAGGCTAATTTTTGACTTTTTACGAGGTTTATTTGATATTATACTATAAGAACGACAAAATTTGATAGACTACATTTATGCTACTCTGGGCTGTGATAAAACTATCTCTGCGGACACTGATGTCGAACAAGATGAGGACATTCCTCACCATGCTGGGGATTATAATCGGTGTAGCCGCAGTTATTGCAATGATTTCCCTGGGGGAAGGTGCAAAGATGCAGGTCTCTAAAACCATAGAGAGTCTTGGCTCTAACCTCCTGATAGTCTCCCCCGGGCAGAAGAAATTCAGGCATGTTAGGTCGGGCATAGAAGAAACCCTGACTATGAACGATGCGGCTGCCATAGAAAAGGAAACCACTCTTATAAAATCAATATCTCCCGAAATCTCCCAGGGAGAACAGGTCAAATACGGCAATAAGAATACGAATACCTCGATTACCGGCACCACCCCCGAATATCTCGATATACGGAATTATAAGGTGAAAGATGGGAGGTTTTTAAATAAGGAGGATATAATTTTTTTGAGGAGGGTATGTATTCTCGGCGCTACTGCAACAGCCGACCTCTTTGGCGAGGGATCGCCGGTTGGAAAATCCGTTAAAATACGGGGCGTTAATTTTCAGGTAATCGGGGTTCTCGAGGCAAAGGGGCAGTCGGGCTGGTTCAACCCGGATGATCAGGTGTTCATACCTATATCCACGGCAATGAAGAGGCTCTTCGGCGTTGATTATATAAGGAGTATAAACCTGCAGTCTGTATCGCTGGATAAGATTGAAGATGCAGGAAAAGAGGTGGAAAAACTTCTGCTAAAAAGGCATAAGATTTATAAAGGGAAGGAGCCTGATTTTTATATCAGGACACAGCTTGAGATGCTCTCATCCATGCGGGAGGTTACAAAAACATTCACCTATCTTCTCGGAGGCATCGCCAGCGTTTCTCTGCTCGTTGGCGGGATAGGGATAATGAATATAATGTTGGTATCGGTTACGGAGAGAACAAGGGAAATAGGAATACGAAAGGCAGTAGGCGCCAAAAAGAGGGATATTTTAAAACAGTTTCTGATAGAATCCGTGGTTATATGCCTAATCGGAGGGCTTATAGGTATAGGACTTGGCATAACGTTGTCAAAGGTTATATCTCACCTCGGCGAATGGAATACAGTAGTTGCATCCTATTCAATTGCATTAGCCTTTTTCTTTGCTATAGCCATCGGCATCTTTTTTGGACTCTATCCTGCAAGAAGGGCGGCAATGTTAGACCCGATTCAGGCGCTGCGGTATGAATAATTTTGGTGCATGTAAAGGAAATTATATATCCGCAGATTTCGCAGATTATCGCAGATTAAAACAAAATATTTTTTTAAAATCTGCGTAATCTGCGGATTAATCAGGTTTTGTGCCTCAGCATCATTGAATCGTTTACCAGCAGTCGCGATGCATTGGCTGCAACTACAAGTGTAGGAAGCTCTTCAAGGGCTGCTGCCATGACAGGGCTTAAAATGCCGATAGAGGCAAGCCCCATGGTAATTACATCCCACGAAATCCCCAGGGCAATTCCCTGCCTGATTATTTTGTAAGTATTTCTCCCGACCTTTACAGCATGTGGAACCTGAGACCAGTCATCCCTCATTAATGCCACATGGGCCGCCTCCATTGCCACATCCGTCCCTGCAACACCCATTGCAATCCCCACATCCGCCTGTGCAAGGGTAGGGGCATCATTTACACCATCGCCAATCATACAGACTTTATGACCATCATCCTGAAGTCTTTTCACAATCTCAATCTTATCTTGTGGCAGACAGTTTGCCCTGTATTCTGTTATGCCGAGTTTATTTACAACGCTTGAAGCAACCCTTTCATTATCTCCGGTTAAAAGGATAAGTCTTTTAATGCCGATTTTCTTTAAATCCTCTATTGCCTTTGGAACCTCATCCCTTAAAACATCGGCAACAGCAATTATTCCAATAACTCCCTCTCCCCTTGCCCCTCTCTCCCTCTCCCTATGGGAGAGGGTTGGGGTGAGGGAGGGTGAGGGGATTGCAAGGAAAAGGACGGTCTTCCCTTCTTTTTCCAGTTCCTCTGCCTTTGTCATTATATCTTTAAAAATGGTAATTTCTTTTTCCTCCAGAAGTTTCTGATTTCCAAGAATAATGGTTTTTCCTTCCACCTTCCCTTTAATGCCTTTACCTATAAGGTATTCAAATCCTTCTGACTCAGGAATCTCTATACCTTCCTTTTTAGCCTTTTCAATAATTGCTGAGGCAATGGCATGTTCCGAGTGTCTTTCTACAGATACCGCAAGCCTTAATATATCTTCTTTGCTGACTGCTGACTGCTGACTGCTGACTGCCACTATATCCGTCACCTGTGGCTTTCCAAAGGTTACTGTCCCTGTTTTATCCATAACTACACAATCCACTTTTGCCAAAGCCTCCAGATATAATCCTCCTTTAATAAGAAGCCCTCGCCTTGCACTGCTTCCAACACTGGCAATAACAGAAAGTGGCGTGGCAAGACCAACTGCACATGGACATGCTGCAACAAGAACGGCGATTGCATAGATGGCTTTACCGGAGATAAGGTAAGTAAGGATTGCAAGACTTACTGCTGACGGCAAAAAATAGGTGGTGAACCTGTCTGCAAATTTCTGAACAGGCGCCTTATGTGCCTCTGCCTCTTCGACAAGTTTTATAATCTTTCCAAGTGTTGTATCCTCTCCAACCTTTGTTGTTCTTATTTCTAAGTAGCCATTTTCGTTTAATGTAGCGGCAAAGACTTCATCTCCGATACCCTTTTCGATAGGCATGCTTTCACCTGTAATTGATGCCTGATTTACCGAGCTCAAGCCTTTTATTACAATGCCGTCTACAGATATCTTTTCCCCCGGTCTTGCAGCCACAATATCGCCTGATTTCAATTCCGTAACATCAACTTCTATCTCCCTTCCATCCACTTTTATCCTCGCTGTTTTTGGTGCAAGTTTTATAAGCTCCTTTATTGTCTGCCTCGACCTCGTTACGGTAAATTCCTCTAAATAATGTGCAAGGTTCATGAAAAAGACAACAAGCATGGAGGATGTAAACTCTCCAATTGCAGCAGCGCCGATAATTCCCACACTCATCATCAAATCAACATTTATCTGTTTGTTTAGAAGACCCAAAAATGCCTTTTTGAATATCGGGTATCCGCCAAGCAGAATAGCAATAAGAGTAACAGGTAAAGGAATTAACTCCAGCCCCTTTTCTAAAAATCCAAAATACTCAAGTCCTATCTCAGCGAGGGCAATAATACCAATAGCAGTTATAAATGCAAAACGAAGGGTGTCTGCAAGGTCTCTCTTCTTTGACAATTCTTGACTCCCCTGTCTGCCGTAGCACAGGCAGGCGACTACCGACTCCTGACTCCTGACTTTATACCCAATCCCCTCAATCCTTTTAATAATCTCCTCTGGTTTGACCTCGGCCTCATCATAAGTAACAACAGCCTTCTCCGCACTCAAAAGGGTTTTTATATCCTTAACCCCTTTTGCTGCCTTTAATACCTTCTCCACTTTAATTGCACAGTCGGCGCAGCAAAGTCCGTCTACTTTAAGCTCTACGGTTTTCATCTAAAAATCCCTTTTTTAACGCGAAGACGCAAAGTTATAAAGAAAGATGCAAAGAAAATTAAAGGCTTTGCGTCTTTGCGTTAATGTTTTCATCTTTCTTTGCAATATTTCCAAATAATAGTATAACATCTTTTATAGTAAGGTAAACTTATCCCCCGTATCAATTACGGGGCAGGCTCTGAAAGTTTTAATCAGGGAGTTGCGAAATAACCAATTTACGGGAGGTATTCTAATAAGAAAAGAGGGATGAGGAAAAAATCATTTCATTTTAAAAGAGATTGAAAAATTAGTCGCCTTTCTTAAACAAAAGAAAGCAGAGGAGATTAGATTCGGCTATAATGTGTTGAAAAGTATTTTTGATGAGGTTAAGTTAATCCGTATAGTAAAAATGAAAAAAGATTGAGATTATTGCTCAATCTTTTGTAGGAGGCGATGCGGTAGGATTATTAGGTAAATATCTCATCAAAAAACTTTTCTTTATCTATCAACTTCTGCCACTCTCTGTGCCGCTTAACGCTTTCCATCCTCTTTTTTCTTGGAATGTTAATAAACCGAATTGCTTCTACTGGACCTAATTCTTTTATAAGGGCTTCCATTCCTTTTTTTATTACAGCCTCTTCGTCCATATATTTTGCTATCTTCATCTAATTCCCTCCTTTTCGCAAAAGGCAACAGGATTACTGCACCATACTTTTATATTATGATTAAGACATTTTTTGACAAGCGCATCATCACAACTGACAAACTGGCTGCCTGACTCTTCCGCATAGGCGACATGGGCTGCATCCGCTACTCCAAAACCAGTATTAACCAACTCCTCTGCTCGTTTTCTTGTTTTTGCCATATTTACTTTAATGGGCTTACCCAATTTTCTTAAAAGTATTTGCAGTTCTATACGCTCAGCATCATCTGGGATAGCATCAATTTCTTTAATATGCACTGGAGAAACCAGCATCTTATAATCACCTTTTCTGACTTTTGCCAATACCATATTAAAAGCCTCTGTTTCCAATCGTATCCTAAAATAACTCTGCTCATCAAAAGGTCGGCTCAGTGTGCAAACATCAAGATATATAGATACAGACATTATTCAATAAACCTTCTAAAGTTACTGTATAGAAAATTTAGCACACAATAATCTTAAAATCAAAATAATTTAGCTTCGCATTCCATCTCTTCACTTATCTTCCTCTGGAATTCCAATGCCTGTATCAGAAATAGTTACAACAACTCTACCATTTTTTATCTCGCTCGAGATTATAATCCTGCCCTGAATCTACCAATTTTTACCTTCTCTACAGTCATATTGCATTTCCCGTTTTAAGACATAACGGGACAAGTTTACATCTCTCCCTGATAGATTCAGTCAGGGGCAGTCAGGGGCAAGTTCAGAGCTTGCCCTGAATTTATTTCAGGGACAAGCTTAATCTTTTAACTCTCAAAAGCTCTAAACCCCTGATAGAATCATTCAGGGGTTCGCTTGACAGACTTTTTAAGTTAAGTCTACAATACACTGTGAAAAGCAATTTCCTATCATTATTTATTTCTATGTTTGACTAATATACAAATTCAGATATTATCGGGGCGGTTTCCGTCCATCTAATAACTGGTTAAAAATAGGGTCAGTGAGCATTATCGTCTGGGCATGGTTAGGTCCAAACAATTTTTTTATTTCATTTTTTTTTATTATTTCATTTTGACAATACATCCTATTGGTTGTAAACTTAAAAGTAATGAAATTGTCTATAAACTATTGGCGCAACCCATCGGGTAAAGCACCGGTTGAGAAATACATTGACTCCATAGACAATAAGGAAGAGCGGGCTGAGATATTATCCCTTTTAAAAGGGATACAGGAAAATGGCACGGATGCCATAGGGGTTGAGTTCCGGCAGATTGAAGGCAAGCTTTGGGAGATTAAGATAAGGATACATGGGAACCAACACAGGAATTTTATGCCGTCTTGAAAGGGAATGAAATGGTCCTTTTGCATGCCTATTTGAAGAAGACTCAAAAAGCCCCGATTAAAGAGATAGAAGTTGCAAAACAGAGGATGAAGACCGTTACAGGAGGTTAACAAATAATGAAATCTGATCTTGACAGGCATATAGAAAAGCATATCAAAGATAAGGAATTCAAAGTCTACTTTGACAAGGCGGATGCCAAGAGGATGATAGCGCAGGAGGTAGCTGCCTTAAGGAGCGCGAAACACCTTACTCAAACTCAGTTGGCGGAAGAAGTCGGCACAAGGCAGCAGGTCATTTCGAGACTTGAAAACCCTGCTGATATGCGTATGCCTTCATTTGAATTTCTTGACAGAATAGCTAAGGCCTTTAATAAGAGGCTTGTTGTTTCGCTGGAATAAACTGCTATCGTCTTTAGGCGGCAGCAGAATGCTGTCTTAATCCAGGGAAAAGCAGGTGAGAAGGTTTTAATAGACACCTTCCGCCTCATCATAAGTAACAACAGCCTTCTCCGCTGCCGTAAGGGTTTTTATATCCTTAATCCCTCTTGTATCTTTTAACACCTTCTCTACCTTTACTGCACAATCACTACAGCAGAGTCCATCAACCTTTAGCTCAATTGTTTTCATGTAATGATTATATCACTATATTTCCTGCCTTTTTATTAAATTGTCCATACCGCAGTGCCAATGTCGGCAGGATGAGGAGATTGAGGGCGGTGGAGGTTGCAAGACCGCCGAGAATGACTATTGCCATAGGTCCTTCTATCTCGCGGCCTGGGTCGCCGCTCCCTATTGCCAGCGGCAGTAATCCAAGTGCTGTAACTAAAGCAGTCATGAGGATTGGCGCAAGCCGTTCAGAGGCGCCACGGACAGCAGCCTCCACCCCCCATGTCATTTTCTCAACCGTAACAAGATGCTCATAATGGGAGATGAGCATTATAGAATTCCGCAGTGTAATACCGAAGAGGGTTACGAAACCGACTAAAGACCCAATGGTAAGCCATCCGCCTGATGCAAAGACCGCAAATACACCGCCTAATAGGGCAAAGGGGAGGTTTAAAAGGACAAGCATCAGATTACTGAAACTCCCTGTAATTAGTGACAGAAGCAGGATGATCCCTATCCCTGTCAGGAAGGAGTGAATCAATAATTCCCTTCTTGATTTCGCCTGTGCCTCTGATATGCCGCTGAATTCTATATAGGTCCCTGAAGGTAAGGACACTTCTGAATTGATTTTTTCCTTTGCCTCCCTGACAAAGGAATTGATGTCTCGTCCTGATGCATTGCAGGTTATTGTCTGTACTCGTCTGGCGCCCTGGTGCAATACAATGTATCGTCCAGATGTCTCATAGATATCGCATAGCTGTTTCAATTGGATATGAACGCCATTCGGGCTTAGAAGGGGGAGTGCACCTATATCTTTTATATTCGGTTCTACTGGCTTTTCTGTGGGTACGTATTTGGTTTTTTCTTGGAATTGTGTGGGGGAAAGAATAGATAATGCAAGATAAAACACAGAGGCACGGAGACACAGAGAAACCCATTTATTATAATGAGGAATTAACCGATCATGAGGCTCAAATGTTAACATATTTAAGGCTTTCTAAGATTAAAGTCGGCTTGATTATTAATTTTTACACAGGTGCATTAAAAGATGGAGTTAAGAGACTTGTATTATAACTCTCTGTGCCTCTGTGACTGTGGTTATTATCCACAGGAATGTCTGAAGAACCAAATTATATAAATTGGTATAGACATACAAAACTCCCTTCGTCAGTTATATCCATTAAATAGAACTGCGAAATTATAACAAAGGTCTTAAGAGATGATTAAAGGCTTGAAACAAGAATTGTAAGAAATCAAATAAGATAGGTTGAATGCAGATGGAAGAGCTTAAACCTGCCGGAATATCTGTAATTGATTGAAGTCGGCTGATTAATGGAGGTTGATTGGAAAACTTTTATGCCCATAAATCCAACAAAGACAAAAGCGTCGGGCAATTCATCAGAGGTATTATCAGGGCGGTCTACAGGAGAGGAAAGGACCTGTTCTATGGTCTGGTCCGAATGTTCGGATGTATCATTGAAATACCCAAGATTTTCAGAAAAAGAGATACCGGAGAGGAAAATCCATGAGGTCAATACCAACAGCACTACAGCTTTTTTTCTGCCTAACATAATTTATTTATATCTAAAACCATCAGCCCTGTCAAGCCAAATCCCTCATTGACGAATCCTGTTATCTTTTTATCAAATCGGCTTCTACTTCATAGAATATCCTTTTTCTTTTCTTCAAATTCTTCTTTGCTTATCTCCCCTTTTGCATATCTCTTTTTTAAAATATCAAGAGCAGATTCACCTCTTCCTGACCCTGCTTGTGTGGATAGCCATTTAATCAAGGCAATTATTCCAACAATTATCAGAACCCAAAAGAGGAGCATGAATACAGGTCCAAACCACATCCAACCCCACCAGTACTGCTGCATCATCTCTGGCATAACAAATCACCTCCTCACTTTATTCTTATTTTTAAAAACAGAATACTAATTCCCATTAAAACCATAACTGTACTCAGCGCCTGTCCCATTGTAAAAGGGCCAAGGATAAACCCAAGATGAGTATCCGGTTCCCTAAAGAACTCGACAAAAAACCTGAATAGTCCGTATAAAGCAAGAAAGAGTGAGGTAAGTATACCTGCCCTTAAATTCTTATCTTTAAGAAGCCAGAGGATAACAAAGAGGGTGATACCTTCGAGTAAAAACTCATAGATCTGTGACGGATGACGTGGCAGAGTCCCTCCATCCGAGAAGACCATTGCCCATGGGACATTGGTAACCCTGCCGTAAAGCTCTCCATTTATGAAATTTCCAATTCTTCCAAGACCAAGTCCAATTGGAACAGTAACGATAATAAGGTCTGAAATCTGCCAGAAATCCAGTTTATTCTTTCTACAAAATATAATCCCTGCTATTATAGCTCCGAACAACCCGCCATGAAATGACATCCCTCCGTGCCAGACAGCAAATATCTCTGCAGGGTTTTTAAGATAATCGCTGATATTATAAAATACAACATAGCCGAGTCTGGCGCCTATTATGAGCCCAAATATGAGATATTGATAGAGGGAAATAATTGCCTCTGAACTTACAGTTATCATCTTTCTCTTTAGTTGGTATTTGACGAGAAGATAGGATGCAGTAAAGCCGATGAGGTACATAACACCATACCACCTAATAGAGAAGGGACCGATTTTAACAATAACAGGGTCTATGCCTGGAAATGAAATCATTGCATTACCTCTTTCTCACTTATCAACCCTTCCATCCTTTATCTTGCAAACTATCTCTGCCTTCCTTGCTATCTCGCTGTTATGAGTGACTATGATGATGGTCTTTCCTCTTTTGTGGAGTTTAAAAATCTGGCTTAAGACCTCTGTCTCTGATTCTGAATCCAGATTTCCGGTTGGCTCGTCCATCAATAACATCTCAGGGTCATTTGCCAACGCCCTCGCAATGGCAATCCTCTGCTGCTGTCCCCCTGAAAGTTCAGAAGGCTTTGCATTGAATTTATCTGAAAGACCTACCAATGACAAAAGTTCTTTTGCCTTTTCCTTCTGTGTCTTCTCAGGTGTTTTTGAAAACATCATTGCAGTCTCCACATTCTCTTCTGAAGTCAAATTTTGAAGGAGATTGAAGAACTGAAAGACAAAACCTATTCTTTTTGCCCTTAACTCTGAAAGCCCGCTGTTACTCAGTCCTGTAATATCTAACCCATCAATAAATACACTGCCTTCTGTAGGTTTATCAAGCCCGCCTATCAGGTGCATCAATGTGCTTTTACCGTGACCAGATGGTCCTATGATGCAGGAAAATGAGCCTCTCGGTATCTCAAGGTTTATGCCCCTTAATGCAAATATCTTTACTTTACCGGTATTGTATGTCTTAATCAAATTTTCTGTTCTGACAATTATATCATTCATAACTTATTGCCTCCACTGGAGTTAGTCTCGATGCCTTCCATGCAGGATAAAGCCCTGAAACAATGGATACAAAAAATGAGAAAAGGATCGACCCGATTACCAGCCTTAAATCGAGAGCCGCTGCCAGATCCGAGCCCTTTAAAAACGCAGTGAACTCATTTTGCGAAATATATGGGGCTGATAGAGACGAAAAGACAAGCCCCCCTGCCACGCCTATGAATCCTCCAAGGATACCGTAAAATCCTGACTCGAGGAGAAAGATACCAAAGATTGTTCTTTGCTTTGCACCAATGGCTTGCAAAATCCCTATCTCACGCCTTCGTTCGGAGATTGCAGTCATCATGGTGTTTATTATTCCAAAGGCGGCAGCAAGGATGGCTACAGCAGCAATAAGCTGAAGCGTAATGCTGACAGTGCCAACAATGGATAATACTGATTTAAGCAACTGTTTATCGGATACTACCGCAACATTGGATGTCTCCTGAATCTTCAGGATATACTCATCAGTCTTCGAGATGTCATCCACCTTTACTGCTATAAAAGAGACCTTATCTCCTACACCGTAAAGTTTCTGTGCAGCAGAAAGAGGCATGAATATGGCAATATCATCTTTACTCCCTGTCTCTTTAAGAATCCCCTTTACATGAAATCCCTCTCCTCTTATTGTCAGCATATCCATCGGATTCAATTTAAACTGCTGTGCAATGCCAGAGCCCACAATGACAGCCTTTTCATCCTGTGAGGAAAGGTAATCACCCTTTTCAATCTCCCACCCTTTAAATGCCTTCATCTCCTCATAAAGGATGCCTATGACAGGGACAGGATTGTTCTTTATAGCAGTCCTCTCGGTAAGATAGGGGACTGCTGTCAGCCCCTTTATAGCAGAGATCTTTTTTACCTCATCAAAGGGTATTGCCTCTGGCAATTGCTCCCCTGTAAGCACGGATATCTGCTCATAGGCACACCAGCCTTTTGGTGTTACAATCAAATTTGCACCGAGCTCGCTTGCCTGTTTCTTTACCTCATTCTTCAGACCCCCTCCGAGAGAGAGAAGGGTTACAAAGGATGCTATGCCAATGGTTATGCCGAGGAGTGTGAAGACAAACCTCCCTTTTTTGCGGGTAATGTTTTTTATGACAAGTTTTGGAATATTCATTTTCCCTCCCTAAAAGGTAAGATGTTTTAAGACATCCACATTTGCTGCTTTAAACAGGAGATTACCTTCAACAAAACTCCCTGTAACATTTACCTCATCCCACTCCCTTGGGTGATTCCCTGCATATTTGACAGGCAGATAAAAACTTGCACAGCCTGTAATTTTGCAAATCTTTGCCTCAGATGTCTCTATTATTAAGAAGACCTCCTGGGGCAAATTTCTAAAGCGGGATTTATCTGCCACAACCCCTGTAATCGTAACGGCACCCTTATACGCATAAGGGTCTGCCTGAATATCATTAACACTCAATACTCCACCTTCTTTTACTGTTTTAGTTTTTCCATTACTAAGGCTGATAAAGCCAATGCCTGTTATAAGAATAATAGCCGCAAGGGCAAGAATATACCTTTTCATGATAGACCTCCTAAATTTTATAGACCTGTAGACGCAGGAACAAAATTGTTCCCATCTGTTCTAATGAAATTGTAATTATTGGTTTTTAGGCAATTGCTGGCGGATGGAAGATTGAATTTACAAACGGCTTAAGGACGAATGGTGTAACAAAGGATGGGCTAACAATGGCTTTCAGAAAAATGTGTGGAGTGAATGGCTCAGCCACCTCAACGGAAAGGCAGAGGAACAGGGGACAGTCAGGGGTGGAGTAAGGGGCAGATTCATGCCCTGTATCAATATCACAGGTATCGTAACATGACTCCTCATCATTCTCATAAGATGCAGCCGAAGCAGGCAGTGGTAGCCCCATAAACATCTGAGCCGCTGCAATCAAAACTATTATAGAAATGACCTTTCGCATGATGCTATTATAATCATTCATAAAATAAAATGTCAACTGAAAATCTCCGCATCATCGCCGCATCGTATGAATATGGTATACCTCTCCTTTGAACATCCCTTATTCTGAACCCTTACATAATATCCTTTCTCCTTTCCCCAAAGGGGAGAGGCGGGGTGAGGGGGGAGAAATGATTATACCCTTCTCTCTGCAAAGGTGTGGTTTCCCCTTTCTTATTGGTAATATTTATTCCGCCCTTTGTAATTTCTCCAATCATGGTGATAGGAATTTTCATGCCTTTCCATAGTATCATCAGTTTCGCAATTTTATCAGGTCTTACAGTAAATAGCAGCTCATAATCTTCTCCGCCGTAGAGGGCAAAGTCTAACCCCCCCATCCCCCCTTTTAAAAAGGGGGGTGAGGGGGGATTTAAACTTTTTAACTCTTTTGATAAAGGGATATTATCAATGAATAAGTTTGCCCCAACCTTGCTCTCCTCGCATATTCTTCTTATATCGGATGCTAGTCCATCGCTTATATCAATCATGGATGCGGCTATTTTTTTTACAGCAAGAAATCTCCCCTCCTTCAATCGAGGGTATGGCATTAGATGTCTTTCTATTAATTTCCTCTCTTTCTGACTTCTGACTTCTGATTTCTGACTTCTTTTCAGTATTTCCATCCCCGCCGCCGAATCCCCCAGCCATCCTGTTACAAAAATTTTATCCCCTATCTTTGCCCCTTTCCGCAATACAATATATTTTTTCTCGATCTCGCCGAGCAAAGTTATATTTATAGAGAATTCATTTTTTGATGAAGAAACATTACCGCCGATTACAGAGACCTTATATTTTTGAGCCCCTTCTTTCACACCCTTTAAAAAATCATCCATAAACTTAACGGAAAATGACGGCGGGACTACTATAGACAGGAGGGCATAAAGGGGTATCCCGCCCATTGCAGCAATATCGCTCAAATTTATATATACCGATTTAACTCCGAGCTGATAGGGTTCAATATAATCAAGGTTAAAGTGGATACCCTCTACAAGGGCATCTGTGGTGGCAATAAGCAGAAAACCTTTTCTGGGTTTAATAGCAGCACAGTCATCCCCGATTCCTACAACAATATTTTTATTGAGACTCTTAAAAGTATCTTTTGCATTTTCTATTAATCCAAACTCACCTAACCGGCTTAATTTCATTTTATAGAATATTCTTTATAAAGACGTTATTCATACCAGTCTTCAGAATAATCGTCCTTGCTTATCAGAAATATTTTCCTCTTTTGATTGTCTAACCTTCTTATCAATCAATTCATAAATATCCACCCTATTTTTATCTTTCACATACGCATTCCTTAATGTATCAAAGTATATCAATCTCCAATTTTCATTCTCAAAATGTTCTTTGAAAAGAGGGGAGGTCATCTTTCTCTTAAATTGGTCTTCCCTCTCCTCTGGTAAAACCATGAACTTATCAACCTCCCTGTCAATATTTGACCCACGCATCAAAGCGCTTGTCATACTGGTAGTTGATTCTACCTCAAAGATAGCTTTAACTCTTCTATCCTTTATCCAAATGAGGTCTATGTTTTCAATTACACCCTGATTTGTGGCATTATCAATCCTCAAATGCTTCACTGTCATATATTCATCAAGGGTTTTTCCTGTTGCAATTAGTCCGCTGTCTTTCTCATGATGCTCCCTCTTGCCAATCCATATATCATATCCCTGTTTTTTCCCTATTACTGCAAGGATGGCTATCACTTCATTATGCTGTCTTATCCTCTGCTGAATCTCTGGTTTTAAAAGCCAGTATCCACCTGTTACCTGCCTTGCATAGATTTTGAGGGCGTCCATTATGCTTGTAGAATCTGATGTAAGGGAATTTGGAAACTCAGTACTTACTGCATCCCATACCTCTGTAAATGTTACCTTTCCCATCTGGTGCAGCTTCCTGTAAACCGTCTGCTCTACCCTTTCGGTTAATGGTATTTCATTTAACCTTGGCACAATAGAGGTATCTTTGAACCACCAGAGCTTGCCTTCTGCTCCTCCGACCACTGCAGGGAGAAGCATAAACTCTTTATTTAAATGTATTTTTAAAATATCGCTTATATCAAGCCCTGTGTGAAGACTTGCAAAATATCCCTGTTTTGCAAGTATAGGGTCTATGTAATTTATAATAACTGTATATGGTGTTGGCTCTGCCCTTTCTGCAAGGAGGGCTATAGTAGAATCAATGACAATCTTTTCGAATCGTATCTCGTCAATTTCCTCCGGCTTCATAGCGGTAACTTTTGAGAGCTTTTGAAATCTCAGGTAAAAATCTCCCTGAGCCGATCCAAAAGGCTGAAGTAAGGACTTTGCAGACGGTCTTGCAAGTTCCTGGTGATGTATTTTTTCAAATTCAAAACCTGCAAATACGCCCGCCCTTATTGTGGCATTACGAACCTTGAAGGTAGGGTTGTGAAAGGTGACGGTAAGAAAATGTCCGGACTTTAAAACCTTGAACATCTTTTGAAAGCTCGATGAAAGGAGGGAATGATAAACAGCAAAATCCTTATGCTGTCTCTCGTTTCTGATAATCTCATTCGCAATAACATCTTTAAGATAATCGCCGTTCATTTTCAGCCAGCTTACCCACATATACGAAAGCTCGCCAAATTGTATGGAGGCATCATAAGGCGGGTCTGTAAAGATATAGTCAACAGATTCTTCTGTCATTTCCTTCATAAGGTCAAGACATGAACCGTTGTAAATATAGACATCTGCCTTGCCGGAGATGACCTGTTCAAAGGAGGATGCAATTTTTATATCCTTAAAAAATTTATTGGATTCCACTTTTGCCTTTAAAAGCCCTTGATGACCGTTTATAGCCCTATCAAATTTATCCCAGACATTTTGCTCCATATAAGGGCCTGATGGATACCAATAACTGTGTTGCGTCCATGCAGAACTAAACGGTGTAAAATGACCTGCTTCAGAAATAGGACACATCCTTGTGCATAAATGGCTCATAGAAGAAAATCCTATCTTTAAAAAGTCTCTTAAATCCTTTTTCGGCTCATCTTCTATTGCCTCCATCAGCCATGAGAGTACCTGAATATTTCTCTTTGTAAAGAGTTCGTCAATGGATTCATATTGTTGTTTTTCTTTAAATGGTTTGCCATCTGGATAATAGAGACTGTTAGTGGGATACCATTCCTTGATTTTCTTTTTCTCTATATCTTCAAGAAGGTCTTTATCGTATCTTGTAAGCTTGCAGTTTTTTTCCTGCCTGTCTCCACAGTGAGGGCATGACTGGTAACGAATTTCTTTGCAATTTTTACCTTCCCAAATTGCACAATCAAAAACTATCTCTTTTTTGCACTTCCTGCATACAGTATGATAAAGTGTTTCAATCTTTTCTTTTACCTTTTCCTCAACTCTCTTAAAAGCCTCGTAAAGATGAACTTCATTAACAGGTTTTATAGTGAGCCGTATAATCTCGGCTGCTATGGGGTTCAGGTCGCAGACAATTGCCCTTCTTCCGTTTTTTAGCGCCTCCATTGCAGCAATACCGCTTCCTGCAAAGGGGTCAAACACAATTCCACCTTCGGGGCAGTATGCCTTGATAAACTCCCCTACTACATTCCATGTCTTCCGTGACCAGTACTTATGCCAGAGATACATGGACGTATGGGCAAGCGGCGGGATTTGACGGTTGAGATGTCTTTCTTTTGTTCCCATCGAGGATGCCTTCTGCTCTCTCTCTCTTCTTAATCTATTTCTAATCAAGACTTTTCACCACCCTTGCCATAACCTCGTAAGCAGCAGCAATCCTTACGACCTTCACATCACCCAGACCCTTTATTTTTGCCATATCAGAGAGTTTTTGACCCATTATACCGCTTAGTGACGAATATTTTTTTAATAATTCATTTGCCAGAGCTACAGGAGTCTTATCTTTATACCCGCTTCCGATTAAAATGGCAAGAAGCCCTGCATCGGACAAATTGGGCAGATCAAGGGTAATCTTTCTTGCCTCACGGAGGCTCCATTGGTTTTCCTTTATTATCCTCTTTGTAATTTCATAGGCAGCGGCAATCCTTTTAATCTTCCCTTGCTTTAATCCTTTAATCTTCAATAGGTCTGAATGGTTTTTGCCCAGCAATCCGTAAAAGCCGTAGAACTTATCAAAGAAATCCTTTGCTATGTCCTGTGCAGTCTTGCCTTTGTATCCTGTTCCAATGAGGATTGCAAGGAGTTCTTCACGAGTCAGGGTCTCTGGACCCATCTCAATCAGTTTGCCGCCGGGATGAGTCCATGTTGGGTTAGATTTTTTCATGGGTTTTGAAATGTAGCTCAGACTATTTTCTTTAACTGCTCCAATACATATCTCCTTATCTCCTGTGGTTTAGGGAGGGTTCTAACTATTTTCCCGTCTTTAATAAGAGGCTTGAGGAGGGCTTCGTTTTCACCGCCGCAGTTACACTTTCCAATCTTTTCATGGAGAGGCATCACTGAGTATTGAAAACATGCTCTACATCTGTAAACCTGCTTGCTCCCTGATTTTTTCCCCCTCTTGGCAACAGGCTTTCCTTCAATCTCCATTATGTCAAAAGAGAAGTCTATTGTGGATGCAGCGCTGATAGCCGTCCCGACACCATAGCCATCCACCACCTCATTCAGTCTCTCGATTTCATGCTCATTTATTCCGCCGCTTACTATTATCTTTACCTTTTTGTATCCGCGGTAATCAAGCTCCCACCTGACCTCTCTGCATATCTCAAGCAAATCTCCACGCCTTGAGCCGGGCGTATCGAGTCTTACTCCGAAAAGCTTATCACCCATTACTTCGGCAGCCTTCAGGGATTCAAACTTTTCGTCACAGAATGTATCCACCAAACACACCCTCTTTACCTTCGGCTCAATAACTTCATGAAAAGCCTTCACCGCCTCCGCAGAGTCGCCGATCATCAAGACAAGGGCATGGGGGATTGTCCCTGAAGGGTCTTCTCCGAGCAATTCGGCGCTCTTAATTACCGAAACGCCGTCACATCCGCCGATAAAGGCATTCCTCTCGATCATCGGCGCGATAGCAGGGTGCATCCTCCTCGCACCAAAGCTTATCAATAACCTGTCTCCGGCGGCATTCCTGCACCTTGCAGCCTTTGTGGCAATTCCGGATGCCTGACACATAAATCCGAGCAGGGCTGTCTCATAAACACAATAATCGGTATATATCCCGTCAATCACCAGTATAGGCTGATATTCGCCAAATAGAGTCCCCTCATCCATACAGTAGACATCCACAGGGATTCCCTCTAAAAGTCTTGACACTTCTTCCACCCCTGCAAGGACACCCCACTTCCAGTCATGGGGAAATCCCTTTAAACGAACCTCCGCCTTTGCCCTCTTGATTATACCCTTTGCCTTGAGTATCTTTACAGTGCGGTCGAAATATATATCCGTGGTCTTACCTGACTTTATCTCATCTTCTGTGGCAATGTGAAACATGGTATAATTTTAGCACAGAATAAAAAATTTGGACACAGATTTACACAGCGTGGCTTTCGCCACAACCAAAAAAGAAAAGACTTGAACACGAATGGTAATATGAAAAAGCAACGTCCTTCCAGGGAGGTTATAAAAGCCTTAAAAGGCGATAACCTTTTGTGATATTAAATATCATAAAGGCTGAAATAGCACAATAAAGTGCAAGCCTTTAAACCTTGGAAAGGAGGCTGTATGGTAAAGCATATAGGATTAGATGCACATTC
>JACQEW010000273.1 GCA_016200365.1 Nitrospinota bacterium | reverse complement strand
ACCATGATATACCCATAATTGCAATGACTGCGAATGCCATGAAGGGAGACAGGGAGCGGTGCATCGAAGCAGGGATGAATGACTATGTCTCAAAACCCTTTCATAGAGATGACCTTTTAAGAAAAGTTGAACATTGTTCACCCACGACGCAGAGGCAACAGAAAATTACCACGCCCTTACCCTCCACATCTCAAAGGGATAACGGAGGAGATGTTATTGACAGGGCAGATGTTATTGAACGTTGCGGAGGGAATAAAGAGATTGTCAAAAATATCTGGAAGTTTTTCATTGATGATTTACCTAAGAAAATGGAAAATATAAGGGATATCTATAAAACCGGCGATATTGAGCTTTTAAAGATGCAGATACATTCGCTTAAGGGCGCATCGGGGCTTGTTGGGGCAAAATCGCTTGAAGATATAGCCTCCCGGATTGAGATTGCAGCTAAAGAAGGCAATATGGAAAAATGCCGTGAGCTTCATGGAAGGCTGGAATATGAAGTCGGCAGGGCGATAACCGCGATTCAAATGCTGTCTATTTGACTTTGCACGGATTTATCCGTGCTGCAAAATCGTAAAAAGTAGCAAAATTTTTAAAAGCATAGGAAATTATAAAATTCTGAAACACGAATTTTACGAATATACGAATGGCACGAATCTAAATTCAAATATCAAAATCCAAAATTCCACGACCTGCTTCGTAGGTAACCCGGCTCAAAGCTCAAAATTCAAAGAACAGAGGTTACAAAATCTCTTGAGAGCGCTGAAAGATTTGTCAGAGAGATAATAGATAAATTAGGCTGCCTTCGGCAGCAGCACTTCAGCAATTGTATGGTTTTGGTAGCCGCAACCTTTATGGTTGCGATATCTGACGCAGGCATAAAGCCTGCGGCTACCCAAAAATAGACACATTGAAATTCCTGTACATTAAAATACAGAGAGCGAGCTCACAGAAGATGTTGTTTTGATCTATGCACAACTCCTATGAAGTTAAGTTTGGTTTAAAGGAAAAACCTTTCTCCTTAACGATTATTTTAAAAATTCTGATTGCTTTATTCATTCTCTCCTTCCTCGTAAAGCTCGGCTCATCTCCTCTGCTTGAGATTGATGAGGCGGTTTATGCGGAGGTCGCAAGGGAGTCTTACACATCGGGAGACTACTTCAGCACCTATTTTAATTACGAGACGGAGTTCTCGAAGCCGCCCCTTCAATATTGGCTGCTTCAAATATCATACTCCCTTTTTGGAATAAATGAATGGGCGGTAAGATTTCCTTCATTTATTGCAGCATTTGGGATACTGTCTCTCGTGTATCTTTTTGGAAAACATATAAGGTCTTCCAATGCCGGATTATGGGCATGCCTCGTCCTATGCGCCAGTCCGGGTTTTTACAGCATGATACGGGATGCAAGAATGGATTTGACCCTTATATTTTTTATCACCCTCTCGATATATGGATTTTTTATTTATGAGATTGCTTCGCCGGAGCCTGCCCTGAGCGATGAAACAAGATTGCTTCGCTTCACTCGCAATGACACAAGCGAAGGGGCTCGCAATGACAAACAAAACAATGGTGTCATTGCGAGGAGCAAAGCGACGAAGCAATCTATGTTCATTTTCTATATGTATTTCGGTATGGCTGCTGCTGCATTAACAAAGGGTCCGATTGGATTAATATTTCCATCTTTAATAATATTTGCTTTTATCCTTCTTAATAAGGAATGGGGCTCTTTTCGACGAATAAAACCCTTTCACGGCTTACTGCTGCTCATATTATTGATTACACCATGGTACATTTATATGACATGGAGATATGGTTTAACATTCCTTGAAAAGAATATCATACATGAAAATTTCAGAAAGTTTCTTGTAAAAGGAATCTACGAGCCTAATCCTGGCGGTCATCTGTTTCTGGCACATACTTTTCTGTGGTATTTCTTCCCATGGTGGCTGTTCTGGTTTTATCAGCAATATCTATGGATAAAGAATAGAAGACAGAGGTCAGAAGACAGAGGACAGAGGACAGAGGACAGAGGACAGAAAATAAAAGTCTGTCTTCTGTCTTCTGCCTCTCGACTCCCGACTATTCTATTGTTATGGTTTTATATCCCCTTTGTTTTTTTCTCCTTATCCAAATTTAGTCTTCCAAACTATCTATCGGTAGTAATACCGGCAGCATCTCTCGGTGCAGGTATTTATATTGATTCCCGTAAAGGGAAGGGGATAGTCGAATACCTGTTCTCTCTATTCTCTATTCCCCTTCTGATTATAGCTCTTGTATCTTCATTTTTATTCTTCGGAGAATCTCTGGATACCTTTGCATATCTCCTTATTTCAGGTGTCGTTATTTCTACATGTTTCATTTTAATTTCCGCCTTGAAAAAGGAATTTTTTATAACAAAGGTGGGGATGATTCTGCTTATTATGATGATACAGCTTCTCGTATCGTTAAAATTCCAGCCAATCCTCGATATATATAAGCCTGCAAAACCCATATTTGAGGCTATAAAAAGTGCAAGCAAGGGGGATTATGAAATAGGTTTTTATAAGACCCGCTTTTTCCAATCCCTTGTTTTTTACACAGGCAAAAAATTGAGGGAGGTCGGTTCAGAAGATTCTCTTTTGCAGTTTATAAATTCTGCCGGCGAGAGATTTGTCATCACCGAATCGGAAGGATACAAAGGGCTGTCGGAAAGTTATAAACAGAGGTTGGAGGTTATGGGAGAGTTCCCATATTTTCCTTTATCGAGAATTAATTATTCCTTTTTGAATCCCCATACAAGAAAAGGTGTGGTAAGATATATCGTATTGATGAGGAAAATATGACACCGACAGTTAATCAAAGTGAAATAGAAAAGATAGTAAACTCAGACCATCATGACCCTTTCTCAGTGCTGGGCATACATCCGGTTCAGGTTGACGGAGAAAGAGGTGTGAGTATCAGGGCATTCCTGCCTGATGCTGCAGAGGTATCGGCAGTTGATTCTCGGGCATGTAGTGAGCGAAGCGAATCTAATGAGCAAAATGTTTATCCCCTCTCCCGTATTCATCCCGATGGATTTTTTGAGATTTTTATCGAGGACAGGGAGATCTTCCCTTATTATTTCTCGGTAACGATATATGACAGCGAGGCTAAAGCCTCGCACTACAAGATTCATGACCCCTATTCATTTCTTCCGGTTATCAGCGAGTTTGACCGTCATCTGTTTAATGAAGGGAATCATCTTGAGATTTATGAGAAGCTCGGCGCGCATGTAATGGATTTAAACGGCATCGGGGGCGTTCATTTCGCAGTCTGGGCGCCTAATGCAAAGAGGGTGAGCGTTATCGGAGACTTCAACCGCTGGGATGGGAAAAGACATCAAATGAGAATATTGGGGAACTCAGGCGTATGGGAGATATTTGTCCCCGGTTTAAAAGAAGGAGAAATCTATAAATTTGAAATAAAGACTAAGGGTGGTCACCTCCTTGTAAAGGCTGACCCCTATGCCTTCTATTCGGAGGTAAGACCCAAGAGTGCATCTATAGTATGGGATATAGATAAATATATATGGAATGATGGAGAATGGATGGAAAAACGGGATAGAACCACCCCGCTCGATAAGCCCCTAACGATTTACGAGGTGCATTTAGGCTCATGGGCAAGGAAGGTTGAAGAAAATAACAGATTTCTGACATACAGAGAGATTGCCCATCTCCTGATTGACTATGTAAAAGATATGGGATATACGGATATCGAGCTTATGCCGGTTATGGAGCATCCCTTTGACGCATCATGGGGGTATCAGGTAACAGGATATTTCGCGCCTACAAGCCGCTTTGGAACTCCGGAAGACTTCATGTATTTTGTAGATTACTGTCATAAGCAGAATATCGGCGTTATCGTTGACTGGGTGCCTGCACATTTTCCACGGGATGGACACAGTCTCATGCGATTTGACGGGACATCGCTTTATGAACATGAAGACCCCCGAAAAGGCGAGCATCCCGATTGGGGAACACTCATCTTTAATTACGGACGAAATGAGGTAAGAAATTTTTTGATTTCTAATGTATTATTCTGGTGCAGGAAGTATCATCTTGACGGCATAAGGGTGGATGCAGTGGCATCCATGCTTTACCTCGATTACAGTAAAAGAGGCGGCGAATGGGTGCCGAATATTTACGGCGGCAGGGAGAATCTCGAGGCAATAGATTTTATAAAGAAGATGAACGAGGTAATCCATTCTCGATTTCCGGGAATCATGACCATTGCAGAGGAATCTACGGCATGGGGGGGGGTCTCCAGACCTACCTATACCGGCGGTCTTGGGTTTACATTCAAATGGAATATGGGATGGATGCACGACATCCTTCAGTTCTTTAGTAAAGACTCTATCTACAGAAAGTATCATCATAATAATCTTACCTTTGCAATGCTTTATGCCTTTCATGAGAATTTCATACTCGTTATTTCACATGATGAGGTGGTTCACGGCAAGGCAGCATTGCTGAGCAAAATGCCTGGCGACTTCGGGCAGAAATTTGCAAATATAAGACTCCTCCTCGGTTATATGTATGCCCAGCCAGGCAAGAAGCTTCTCTTTATGGGTGGAGATATGGGGCAGTGGAACGAGTGGAATCACAATAGCAGCCTTGACTGGCATCTCCTGCAATACGAGCCGCACGGCAAATTGCAGAGATTTGTAAAAGACTTAAATCATCTGTATAAATCGGAGCCGGCATTATGGGAGAACGATTTTAATTATACAGGCTTTGAGTGGATTGACTTCTCGGATTGGGAGGGGAGTGTTGTATCGTTTATAAGGAAGGGCAAAGACCCTGATAATTATCTCATATTTGTTTTCAATTTCACCCCTGTCCACAGATTTAACTACAGGATTGGTGTCCCATCGCACTGCTATTATAAAGAAGTATTAAACAGCGATTCTGCTATTTACTACGGCAGCAATATGGGGAATGAAGGAGGAAAATGGTCGGAGCAGATACCATGGCATGGAAAACCATGCTCCTTGAATCTTACCATCCCGCCATTAAGCGTCGTCGTCTTTAAGCCGATAAGATAAAATCGGACATACTATCGGAAAAGAAAAAGAAAAAAGGGGATAGGGGGATAGCGGGGATATGGAGATAGAGATAGAAAAGAATTACAGATTATCGGAAACCTATCTCCCTATCTCCACTATCTCCTTATCCCCTTTACTTACACTCTATGTTCTAATCCGGATTTT
>JACQEW010000245.1 GCA_016200365.1 Nitrospinota bacterium | reverse complement strand
CGTATCCAACGAACCTTCTTGTTGTAATGACTCCGATGAACCGTGCCACAACACCCGCATACTGTTTTTTTTGTGTCCGTTCAAGCCGTATAATTCGTGCCTTTTGGTCTCCAAATATCCCCTTAATTTCTGCTCTCGGACGAAATCCGGGGAAGCGATATTCGTCCAGCAGTTTCCTCTTTTTTCCCATCTTATTATCATACAGATTTTTCGCTCATTTAAAACTTCTTTTTTCCCTTATTTTATGCTATTCTATGGGTAATTCAGGGGTCATTTTTACCTGCTCATTTTCCTGAAGACCCTTAATTTTTATGTTTTGAATTTTATCTTATGATTGCAATAATAGACTACAGGATGGGGAATCTGCGGAGTGTTCAGAAGGGGTTTGAAAAGGTCGGACACGAGGCGTTTGTAACAGGTAATCCTGAAGATATACTTGCTGCAAACGGGGTTGTCTTACCGGGTGTCGGTGCATTCAAGGACTGTATGAGTAATCTGACAGAGGGGAAACTGATTGACCCTATACATAAAGTTATTAAAGGTGGTAAGCCCTTTCTTGGTATATGTCTCGGCCTTCAGCTTTTGTTTACGGAGGGCGAGGAGTTCGGTATTCACAAAGGCTTAGATATAATTAAGGGCAGAGTTGTAAGGTTTCCCGAACCCCGAACCCCGAACCCCGAACCCCTAAAAGTTCCTCACATGGGCTGGAATAGTATAAATATAAGGGGTCAAGGGGTCAAGGGGTCAAGGGGCTTGAACCCTCGAACCCTCGAACCCTCGAACCCTCTCTTTAAAGATATACCTGACAACTCCTATTTTTATTTTGTCCATTCCTATTATGTTGTGCCAGAGGATGATAGTATTATAGCTTCTACAACCGATTATGGTGTTGAGTTTGTGTCGAGCATCTCAAAGGATAATCTCTTTGCCGTCCAGTTCCATCCTGAAAAGAGTCAGGAAATGGGCTTGAAGATACTAAAAAATTTCGGTGATATGTGTAAAACCTGAACACAGATTACACAGATTTATATTTTTAATCTGTGTAATCATTTTTTATGTTAATAATTCCGGCAATTGATATAAAAGGCGGCAAATGTGTGAGGCTCTTTCAGGGGAAAATGGAGCAGGAGACCGTATATTCGGATGACCCAGTATCTGTTGCAAAGAAATGGGAGGCTGAGGGTGCGGAGTTTCTGCATCTGGTAGATCTGGATGGTGCTGTTGAAGGAGACCCTAAAAACAAAGATATTATAAGTAATATTATAAAGGGGATAAAAATTCCTGTGGAAGTTGGCGGAGGCATAAGAAACATAGATAGTATTAAAGAGTATATTTCCATAGGAGCTCAAAAAGTTGTAATTGGAACGACTGCCTGCGAGAATCCTGAGTTTGTCCGTGAAGCCTGTAATAATTTCCCTGGAAAAATTATGGTGGGAATTGATGCAAAAAATGGTAATGTGGCAGTGAGAGGCTGGAAGGATGTGACAGATACAAGAGCCTCATCACTGGCAAAAAGATTTGAAGGGATGGACGTAGCAGGTATTATATATACGGATATAAGCAGGGACGGAACCCTTTCGGGTCCTAATATCGAGGCTATTAAATCCTTTGCAGAATCAATCAATATCCCTGTGATTGCATCCGGAGGGGTATCGAATATAAATGATATAAAGAGCATTATAGGCTTGAAGAAAGATGGTGTAACAGGGATAATAATCGGGAAAGCCCTTTACAGCGGCTCTGTGAATTTAAGAGAGGCAATTGAACTAACTAAAATAAATAGGATTAAGGATTAAGGATTAAACTTACCCCTTACCCATTGCCCCTTGAATCTTTATGCTTACACGAAGGATAATCCCCTGTCTCGATGTTAAGGATGGACGAGTTGTAAAAGGGGTTAAATTTTTAAATCTGAGGGATGCAGGCGACCCTGTTGATGTTGCCGAAGGCTATGATAGAGAAGGGGCGGATGAGATAACCTTTCTCGATATTACCGCCTCCCATGAGAACAGGAATATTATAATAGATGTAGTCTACAGGACAGCAGAGAGAGTGTTCATGCCCTTGACTGTTGGCGGAGGCATAAGGACGCTCGATGATATAAGGAATCTTTTAAAGGCAGGTGCGGATAAGGTATCTGTAAATACCGCTGCTGTGAAAGACCCTGAATTTGTAAAAAGGGCGTCCGAGAGATTCGGGAGCCAGTGTATTGTAGTGGCGATAGATGCAAAAAAAGTCGAGAGTCGAGAGTCGAGAGTCAGGAGTCAAGAAATTAATTCTAACTTGCCCCTTCTGAAGTGGGAGGTATTTACTCACGGAGGCCGTAACCCTACTGGAATTGATGCAGTAGAGTGGGCAAAGAAAATGGAAGAATATGGGGCTGGCGAGATATTGCTTACAAGTATGGACAGAGATGGGACAAAAGAAGGATATGATATTGAGCTGACAAGAAGTATTTCAGAGGCAGTAGGTATTCCTGTTATAGCATCAGGCGGGGCAGGCAATCTTCAGCATCTTTATGATGGGTTTGTAAAAGGAAAGGCGGATGCAGTGCTTGCCGCCTCCATATTTCACTATCGTGAATATACAATTAAAGAGGCAAAAGAATTTTTGAGAGATAAAGGGGTTAATGTAAGATTAACTAACTACTAACAACGAACAACTGACAACTGTTGTAAGTGGTAAGTTGTTCGTTGTAAGTTACAAATATGGATTTAAAATACGATAGCAATGGTTTAATACCTGCCATAATTCAAGACTGGCAGAACTGGGATGTGCTTATGCTTGCCTACATGAATGAGGAGGCATTGAATAAGACTATTGAGACCGGCTATACCCATTTTTGGAGCAGGTCGAGAAATAAGCTGTGGAACAAGGGGGAGACATCCGGAAATGAGCAAGCAGTTAAAGAGATAAGCTATGATTGCGATAATGATACATTGCTGGTGAAGGTGGAACAAAAAGGGGTGGCATGTCATACAGGCAGCAGAACATGCTTTTTCAGTAAACTATATTCAGAATCCCCCCTTAATCCCCCCTTTAAATCACCTCCCCTTTCCCCTCCTTCAGAAGGAGGGGAAAAAGGGGAGGTTAAAGGGGGGATGGGGGGATTTATAATTGACAATGTATACGAAGTTATTCAGGACAGAAAGAGGAATATGAGAGAAGGCTCTTATGTGTCTTCATTGTTTAAAAGCGGGAAGGATAAGATATTAAAGAAGATTGCAGAAGAGGCGTCGGAAGTTGTAATAGGGTCAAAGAACGATAAAAAAGAAGAAATTATCTGGGAAATCGCCGACCTCTGGTTCCACTCCCTTATTCTGCTCGGGTATCATGATATATTGCCTCAGGATATTTATAATGAATTGCAAAAGAGATTCGGCAAATCCGGTATCAGGTGATATTATTTTTTTATGGAGGTGTTTATGGCAAAGGATAATTCTTTTGATATTGTATCTGTTGTAGAAATGCCGGAGGTTGTAAATGCCATCAATCAGGCGATGATGGAAATAAAACAGAGATTCGATTTTAAGGGGAGTAAGAGCAACATAAAGCTGGAGGAGAAGGATAAGAAGATTGTGATAGTATCCGATGATGAATATAAATTAAAGAGTGTCATAGACATCCTCCAGTCCAAACTCGTAAAAAGGGGTGTATCGCTTAAAGCTCTAATATATGACAAGGTAGAGCCTGCAACAGGGGGAGCGGTGAGACAGGTAATTACACTCCAGAACGGCATACCGGCAGAAAAGGCAAAGGAGATTGTAAAGATTATAAAGGATGCAAAACTCAAGGTTCAGGCTCAGATTCAGGGGGAGCAGGTTCGCGTGTCAGGAAAGAATAAAGATGATCTGCAGGGTGTTATAGCTTTGCTGCGGGGTAAAGATATGGGAATAGATTTACAGTTTGTGAATTACAGATAAGCCCTCATCCCACCCTCTCGCATTAGGCTTACACACGATCAGTGCGACTTCTATATTACCCTTAAAGGATAGATTTAAAGATTACAGCAACCGATTATATCATCCTGTGATAGCTTACAGGATACCCAGAGATTTTCCGATTTCCCCAAAATTCTCTGCTGCCCTTTTAATGTCTTCTTTGCTGTGTGCGGCGGAGAGCATTACGCGTATCCGTGCCTTACCTGCAGGCACTGTGGGATACCCGATTGCCTGTGCAAATATGCCTGCCTCAAACAACTTCCGGCTGAATTCTTTTGCTGTCCTGGCATCGCCTATCATAACAGGGGTGATGGGTGTTTTTGTTTTACCGAGATTAAATCCGATATGTCTCATCTTTTCCTGAAAAAATGCAGTATTCTCCCAGAGCTGTTTGACCAGAGTGTCTGAGGATGTTAAGGCGTCCACTGCTGCGATACATGCCGCCACATCGGCAGAGGTTACAGCGCTCGAGAATAGAAAGGGGCGTCCTTTTTGTGCAAGATAATCGCTTAATCTTTTACTCCCTGCAATATAGCCGCCCACAACGCCGAATGCCTTTGACATTGTTCCGACCTCTATATCAAGTTTGCCGTGCAGGTTAAAGTGGTCAACAATGCCCCTGCCTCCTCTGCCCAATACACCCTCTCCGTGCGCATCGTCTACCATCGTAATCGCCCCATATTTTTCGGCAATATCGGCTATTTCGGGTAATGGTGCAATATCCCCTTCCATGCTGAAAACACCATCAGTAATAATAAGCCTGCGTCTAACATCCTTTTCAGCGGAAATCTTTGCTATGAGGTCTTTAGTATCGCAGTGTGCATATCTGACAACCTTTGCCTTCGATAAACGGCATCCGTCAATGATGCTTGCATGGTTGATCTCATCTGAAAACACGACATCCCCTTCGCCGACGATTGCAGGGATGACAGCGAGGTTTGCACAAAATCCGGATTGGAAGGATAGGGCGCTTTCTACTCCTTTAAAGGCTGCAAGTTTTTGTTCAAGTTCTTTGTGTAGAGTCGTTGTCCCTGCTATTGTCCTTACTGCTGCAGGACCTACGCCATAAGTTTCTATCGCCCTCCGTGATGCTGATTTTAATTTCGGATTATTTGCAAATCCGAGGTAGTTATTCGAGCAGAGGTTTAATACCTTATTTCCATCCACAGTAATCCATGCCCCTTGCGGGCTCTCGATTGTACGGATGCGAATTAATAACCCTGCATCTTCAAGTTTAGATAGCTCTTCAGTAATGAAATTAAGTTTATCCATCAACTCTTAAAATAACCTTCCCGCATTTCCCCTCTCTCATTAGCTTCATGCCCTTTTCATAGTCTTTTAAAGGGAATTGATGGGTGAGAATCGGGGTCGGGTCAACAAGTCCCGAAGACAGAAACCGCGATGTCTTATGCCATGTCGAGAATATCTTCCGTCCTGTTATTCCATAGATGCGTATTTTTTTAAATATAACTTCTTTGTTCAAATCAATATTTACCATTCTTTCATAAATCCCTAATAAAGAGAGCCTGCCGCCAGGGGTTATGACTTTAAGACCCTGATTCAAAGCCTGACTGCTGCCCGAAAATTCAAGAACCACATCCACCCCGTTATTTTTTGTTGCATCCATGACGATTTTTACTACATCATGTTTTTTGGGGTTGACAGTTATATGAGCCCCCATCTTTCTGCCTATTGCCAGCCTGTAGTCGTTTGGATCAGAAAGTATAATCAGCGATGCCCCGCATGCTCTTACAATACCCGTAGCAAAGAGTCCTATGGGTCCTGCCCCAAGGATTAAAACAGTTTTTGCGGATATATCCTCCGAAAGAACAGTGTCAACGGCATTCCCAAAGGGCTCCTGAATTGTCGCTAATTCATCGGGAATATCGGAGTCGTTTTTCCACAGGACATGCTCGGGCAGGACGAGGAATTCTGCAAAGGTGCCGTCATGGTCTACTCCAAGCAGCTTAAAGTTCCTGCACACCTCTGCAGAGCCGTTCTGGCATTGATAGCAATGACCGCAGGTGATATGACTTTCGGCAGAGACACGGTCTCCTGATTTTACATAAGTTACTTCTTCGCCGGTTTTTACAACCCTCCCGACAAATTCATGTCCTATGATTCGGGGCGGCGTAAATCGCTGCTGGGCCCATCGCGACCAGTCGTAGATATGCACATCTGTCCCGCAGATAGAGGCAATACTAACTTTTATAAGCACATCCCTCGGACCTATCTTCGGGACAGGGGCTTCGATAAGCTCCATACCCTTTGCAGGCTTTCTTTTAAAAACCGCTTTCATCTAACACCTCTAATAAATTAGATTGCTTCGGGGCTTCGCCCCTCGCAATGACACTTCTGCTTTGTGTGTCATTGCGAGCGAAGCAAAGCAATCTCAAACATTGAAATTCCTGTACATATATTTAGACAGGATTAACAGGATAATCAGGATAAATTAAAGTAACACAAACCTTAAGGGTTAAGTTACAATAGATTTTATTATTCAAGTTAAAGAAAGTCCAGCAGGATTTTATGGATGCACTAAAAAACCTTTACCAATATATAAAAATTTATCGTCATGAACTGATTGCAGGGATTGCCGCCCTTATTCTGACGGATGTCATCGGGCTTCTCCCGCCGTGGCTTACAAAACTCGCCATTGATTATATCGGTATGAGCGGGGTGCAGTCCTCTATAACACCTCTCATAACATATTCTGCACTCATTGTTACGGCAGTAGGGCTTCAGGCAGTATTCCGCTACTACTGGAGGAAACACCTCTTCGGAATATCGAGGAAGGTAGAATATGATTTGAGAAACGATTATTTCCGTCACCTGCAGAGACTCCACTGGGGATTCTTTCAGCATACGAAGACCGGCGATATTATGTCGAGGGCTACAAACGACCTTCAGGCTATAAGGGAGTTTCTCGGGATCGGCAGCGTAATCATTGTTGACGCAGCAGTAATCATATCCACCTGTCTTGTCCTCATGATAGTTATAAGTCCCAGTCTCACCCTCATCTCTTTGTTACCTATGATAGCCGTTTCGCTCATTGTAAAGAAATTCAGCAGGGAGATAAGGCGCAGGTTTGAATCGGTTCAGGAGAAATTATCGGAATTGAGCTCGATGGTAAACGAGAGCATAGCGGGGATAAGGGTTATACAGGCTTATGTGCAGGAGACAAATGAATTAAAAAGATTTAAAAAAATTAACCGGCATCTCGTAGATAAGAATCTGGAGCTTACAAAGATGTCGGGTCTCTTTTTCCCTCTGATGGTTCTCACGACAGGCACAGCCGCCGCACTTCTTTTATGGATTGGCGGCAGAGAGGTAATGGGTGGACGGCTGACACTTGGAAGTTATGTGGCTTTCAACGGTTATCTGTTAATGCTGACATGGCCCATGGCTGCCGTAGGTTTTATGATAAACCTCTCTCAGAGAGGGATTGCTTCGATGAAGAGGATTGAAGATATTATGAAGGTAAAGCCGGAAATTTACGACATATTCCCCCCTTTAATAAAGGGGGGCGAGGGGGGATTTAAAGGGGAAATAGAATTAAAATCTCTCACATTCTCATACACCGGCAAAGAGAATGTTCTGTCAAATATCGCCCTAAAAATACCCGTAGGCAGCTCGCTGGCATTGACAGGCGCTGTCGGCTCAGGCAAAAGCACCATTGTTAAATTGATGCTTAGAATATATGATGCAGCAGACGGAGCAATCTTCGTTGACGGAGGCGATATAAAAAAGATGCCCCTGAGATTACTCAGGGAAATAATAGGCTATGTAGAGCAAGAGCCGTTTCTTTTCTCAGATACAATAAGGGAGAACATAGTCTTCGGGATAAAAAATGCTGCTGACGATGACATCGAAAATGCAGCGGCTATGGCAGGTCTTGACAGAGATATGGAGATATTTCCCCATGGATTGGATACTGTAATCGGCGAAAGGGGTGTAACCTTATCCGGAGGACAGAAACAAAGGGTGGCTCTGGCGAGGGCGATTATCAAAAATCCAAAGATACTGATACTCGACGACGGATTTTCAAATTTGGATGCCTCTACAGAAGAAAGGGTGTTCGGAAATATCAGAAACTCGCTCAGGAATACGACAATTATCCTAATCTCCCACAGAATCTCTACCATAAAAGAGGCGGATATGATTGCAGTTATGAAGGACGGCGGCGTGGGAGAGGTCGGGACTCATAACGAGCTTATTTCAAAGGGCGGGCTTTACCAGCGCATTTATAAAAAACAGCTCTTCTCTGAAATGGAGATAGTGGAGGAATAGCGTCAGAAAAGGTTATAATAGCAAAGAAACTTTCCTCTCACTT
>JACQEW010000244.1 GCA_016200365.1 Nitrospinota bacterium | reverse complement strand
TTGGAAAAAGAAAAGGCAGTATATAGGAAAGAAATTTTAATGATGTTAGAGCCCCTTACAGAAGAAGCGAAGATTAATAAGACTATCGGCGAGAGGATGATTCTTAATGCCGCCTTCCTGGTAAAGGAATTACTGGAGAGAGAATTTGATGAGAAGGTAAGTGAGTTAGATAACAGACTCGGTAAAAAGGTGAAGCTCAAATATGTAGGCAATCTGCCGCCATTCAATTTTATTAACCTGACAATAAATGCAGGGGAATAATAGCGTATAGCGATTAGCGGTTAGCGATTAGCGATAAGACAGCGTTTAGCGTTTAGCGTTTAGGGATTAGTTTTTTACTATACGCTATACGCTATACGCTATACGCTATACGCTAGGGGTAAAGGTGTTATTGATAGATGACCTGTTGTTGCTGCCATTTAAAGGATTCATAGGTATTTTTAGAGAGATCCATGAGATGGTTGAGCATGAATTATCCGATGAAGACTATATTCGGGATAATATCATGGAGCTGCAATTAAGATTTGAGCTGGATGAGATAACAGAGAAGGAATACACAGAGCAGGAAAAGGAGCTCATGGCACAATTAGATGTCGTGAGAAAGTCAAAAGAGGAGGTTTAAAAATGACGAAAATAGAAGATGCCCAGACAACAATCTGTAATTTTCTAAAAAAAATCCTCCACCCAAAAAATATAAGGGTGATTAAAGAGACAAGGGTCAATGGTGGATGGGAGGCTGATGCCGAGGTTTATGAGGAAAGCTCATTTATAAAATCCCTCGGGCTTCCAAGCAGGGTGCTGGACAGGCATATCTATAGCATCAGGCTTGATGAAAACTTAGAAGTCTTATCTTATGAGCTCAAGGGTAAGGAGTAGATAGAGGAGAGATAAAAATGGATGGATTATATCTTTATTGTATCAGAGAAAAAATTGAAGGTGCAGAGGTATTTTCTATGAAAGGCATTGATGGAAAGGGAGAGATTTTTACCCTTGCTTACCGTGAAGTAGAGGCAGTTGTAAGCGAAGTCTTATTAAAGGAATTTCAATCCGGAGAGATACGGAGAAAGGCACGGGAAGACTTAAGCTGGATTAAAGAAAAGGCTATAGTCCATGAGAAAATTATAGAAAAGGCTATGAGAAAGAATGGTAAATTTTCAAGCCTGATACCGATGAGGTTCGGTGCTATTTTCAGAGATACTGCAAGTTTAGAAGATAGCCTGAATAGAGACTATCATAAGATTCGGGAAGCCCTGGATAGAATCAGATACAAACAGGAGTGGGGTGTAAAGGTATATCTGAGGGACAGGGAAAAATTTGAGCAGGTGGTAATGAAAGGGAATAAGAAAATTAAAGAAATTGAGAAAGAAATCGCCTCCTTGCCCGAAGGTATGGCTTATTTTATGGAAGGAGAATTAAAGGAGGTTATTTTTAGAGAGCAGGACAAAGAATTATGCAATATGGAAGAGGCTTTACTGAAAAATTTAGGAAGGCAGGCTGCGGCATTCCTAAAATGTAAAATATTGGAGAGAGAGATAACAGGCAGAGGCGAGCCTATGGTTTTGAATGTGGCATATCTCATTCCTGATGAAAAAGAGGAGGATTTTAAAAGGGATGCCGGGAGGCTGAATCGGGAGATTCAGACAAAGGGATTTTACCTTGAGTATAGTGGTCCCTGGCCTGCTTTCAATTTTAGCGAGGCTCCCGCCTTGCACGAGGTAGGACAGGCGTCCCGCCTGTCATTTGCCTAAGTGCAGTGCGACCCCTGATTGAATCCAATGTAGGGCAAGCCTTTAGGCTTGCTTATGCAGGGCTAAAGCCCTGCCCTACAGTGTGTTGCTGCCGAAGGCAGCCTAACTTAAAAGATTGGACATGATCAATAAAAACAATAATGTGACATTGACAGATGTATTGGATAAGGTTTTAGAAAAAGGGGCGGTTATCAATGGAGATATAGTTTTAAGAGTAGCGGATGTTGACCTTGTTTTTTTGGGTTTAAGGCTTATCATCACTTCAATTTCCAGAGCAGAGGAGTTATCGGGCAGGTGTTTTAATAACTCCCCTGAAGAATTTATCCCTGAAGATACAGAATACATAGAGGGATTGCAAAGAGAGATAAGAAGGGCAGAACAAAATATACCCCGACTCATCAATGCCAATAACCCCGGAGAAACAGAACAGGGTCTGGCTAAATTAGTTTTAACCCTCATTGAATTGATAAGAAGACTTATGGAGAAAGAGGCATTCAGAAGGGTAAAGAAGGGGAGGCTTTCTCAGGTGGAGATTCAGAGATTGGGATTGAGCCTTAAGGCAGTTAAAAAAAAGATTAAAGAGATTCAGGCGGTCTTTGGTATCGGGGATGACGAATTAAATGTAGACTTGGGACCTATAGGGAATTTGATATAAGCGATAAACCCAAAAAATGCGTGAAGGTAGCCGCAACCTTTATGGTTACGTTTTCTATAGGAAAGGGGGGGGTGTTATGGATAACCGAATGGGGCATGCAATTGAAGCCACCAATCTTGCCGATATATTAGAGAGGGTCTTAGATAAAGGGATAGTAATTGCCGGCGACATCAGGATTCAAATTGCCGATATTGACCTGCTCACTATTAAGATAAGACTCCTTATTGCCTCTGTAGATAAGGCTATGGAGATGGGGATAAACTGGTGGCAGCAGGATTCTTTCCTCTGCCAAAAGACAAAGGAGCTTGAAAAAGAGAGCGAGAAATCTATATGCGAACATTAATTTATGTCCCTGTTATACATACAAGGGCTG
>JACQEW010000243.1 GCA_016200365.1 Nitrospinota bacterium | reverse complement strand
GTGACTGGTGACTGGTTTTTTAATCTCTCCCAGTTTAAAATATATACTGCCTATCACCTTTTCGCCAATAACTTCGTTCAGCTTGGCGATTATCATTGCCTCTAAAAACTTCAATTGCCTCAACCAGACGCTGTCCCTTACATTGACAAAAAGTGTCTTTCCTTTAATGTCTTCAGGCTGGGCTACTAAAGCTATGTGGGGACCTACCGCCTTATCCCAGATATGCCATATCCGATATGATTTTATCCTTGAGTCGAGTCCGAGCTTATGTATAGTATTCTTGAGAACATCCCCTGCACTTTTCATCCTGAAACCAAAAATTTCAGCCACAGACTTTCACAGACAAATAAAGTGTAAGTGAAAGTGAGAAGCAATAGATTCCTTACACTTACACTTACACTTCTGTTAAGTCTGTGTTTGTCTGTGGCTAATTAAGTTTTTTGTTCTGATTTCACAATATCAAATTATAAGCCTTTATGTCAACTCCTCAGCTTAATATAGGACATGGGGTGAGCGAAGTGAATTGCAAATATGTGTTAGGCGAAAAGCTCACCCTCTCTCCCTCTCCCTATGGGAGAGGGTTGGGGTGAGGGTGGGTAAGGGGTAAAAAAATAATTCCTCATACATACCTTGTAGCTTGCTACAGGGTTCTTGATTCACTATGTGTTGTCCACTTTTTATTCTTCCGCTTCACTTTTATGGCAGAGTAATAATCAGTTTTATCATCTTCTATTTCTTTTAATCTCAGGTATTCTTTTGCTTAAACCCGAATTACGCAAGGGTCATTCAAAAACATGGTAGCCGCAGAGCCTGCCCCTGAATGCTTTTATCAGGGGTTTTATGCCTGCGATAGAATGCACCAAAAAAGTGAACAAATAATTCCTAATTTTATTGCTTTTTATTGAGGGAGTTGCAAAATTGAAAATGCCTATAAATAAAGGGTTTTCAGACATGCCCCGAAATTTTTATCCCAGAGGTAATGAATTGGTTTTCGCAACTCCCCCTTATTGTTTTTTGCATTAAAAAAATACTGTCAATTCTTTGTTGACGATTTCTGATCATTTTGCTATATTTACGATTGGATTTTTGTCTCACTTGAAATGCCCCTTTCTTTGGTTATTCTGTTTTTTTAACAAAACCATTTTAACCAATAAAATCGGGCATTTCAACCTTTTTTTCATTTAATCTTAAAAAATTACGCTTGTTTTAGGATTAGTGGCACTCATAGGAGTAACAATGGCAGACATACGGTCAATAAGTACAGGACTCAAATTGGGTGAGAATGGAATTTGGTATAGCACAGACACTGAAAACATATCCTATCCCCAAGACGGCAATGAGGATTGCTTTGCTATTGAAGATACTTCGTTTTGGTTCAGGCATCGAAACAACTGTATTGTTTCCATCGTGAAATTTTACCCCCCAGAAAACAACGGAACAATTTTTGATATTGGAGGTGGTAATGGGTTTGTGTCATTGGGATTGGCCAATGCAGGTTTCGATGTGGCTTTGGTAGAACCAGGAACAGTTGGCGCTTCCAAAGCGAAGAACAGGGGAATAAAAGATGTAATTTGTGCAACAACAAACATAGCTAAATTCAAGCAGCACTCATTACCTGCCGTTGGGTTATTCGACGTCATTGAACATATTGAAGACGATATTACCTTCCTGCAAGCAGTCAGAGGTCTAATGAAGAAGAAGGGTCGTCTTTATGTAACTGTCCCTTCATATCCTTTTCTGTGGTCGGCAGAGGATGTTTCTGCCGGTCATTTCAGAAGGTACACTTTAGAGGACATATCCAATGTACTCAAATCAGCAGGGTTTGAAGTTGAATTTTCCTCTTACATTTTTAGGTTTCTTCCTATCCCTGTTTTTCTTTTACGTACGCTGCCGTACAAATTAGGTTTATCAAAGGTAGAAAGAAAAAATAATACCACCTCTCGTGATCACGCTGTTAAAGGTGGAATATGGGGCAATATCATTAACTCATTATTGCAGTCGGAAATTGACAATCTAAACAACAAGAAAGCCATGTCGTTTGGCGGTAGTTGTTTAATCGTAGCAAAAAGCCCCTAACAATCGCATGCACACGGACTGCAAAAAGCGCCGCTCGTTCCTCGCTCTGCTTTTTGCGGCCGGTGATACGAGGACCGATCCGATAGATAGAAAATGAATTATAGACTACGAACACAGGCAGACTACAATAAAGCAATTAATGTTGTAAAAAGGGTCATTCATGAGTGGGACCCTTGTGAGATCGAAAGAATAGTGGCACAAATCCGCCATATCCAATCAGAGAACGACACAATAGATGTGATATCGAGCGTGTTTGGTTCTTCCTTTGAAGAAGAACATTTTAACAGAGAACAATGCCATGAAGTAGGAATTCTTCTTTTCAAAATATTTTAAAAAGGACTACCCTCTTCCGTTAGTTCAACAATGAATGCTCATCTCCTGACGGAAGAGGGATGATACTCTACTGATATAGCTTATAGAAAAAATATCAAGTGTGAGCCTTATAATTTTTACAAGATTCCGCTTTGGCAGAGAACAATAAGTCTTTCTTCGATACTAAAGCGACAAGGTCATTTTTATCTACATCTATAAGACGAACTAACATTGATAAATTGTCCATTTGACCCAAATTCTCCGTAGCGATAATGGGTGGCCCACGGAGCTTGGAGACACCATTGTCTGCACCCTTCGATATTCCAATCATTAGGAATAGTGAGAGCGAGATCACGAGGGATACCATTTGTTCCATCATTAAAAATATCGCAGATTTTCCTCGATTCTACTCCCTGCGGTCCTTGAGGTCC
>JACQEW010000242.1 GCA_016200365.1 Nitrospinota bacterium | reverse complement strand
TCCCTCTTATACTCAAGCCACATATCAATGGCATCCTGTGTAAAGACATCTCCCTTAAGTAAGAAGTCCTGATCCTTCTCCAGTGCATCCAGTGAATCCTCCAGAGAACCTGGTAGTGACGGGACATTCTTCAATTCCTCTGGTCCAAGGGCATATATATCCTTATCCAGAGGCTCGCCGGGGTCAATCTTATTCTGTATGCCGTCAAGACCTGCCATAAGCATTGCTGCAAAGGCAAGATAGCCGTTGCATGACGGATCAGGGAACCTGACCTCGATTCTCTTTGCCTTAGGACTTGGTGAATACATAGGAACTCTGATACTGGCGCTCCTGTTTCTGCTGGAATATGCCAGATTAACAGGCGCCTCAAATCCGGGAACCAATCTCTTATATGAATTGGTCGTAGGCGCCACTATAGCTGCAAGGGCATGGGCATGTTTAAGTATCCCTCCAATATAGTGTAATGCCATCTGACTAAGCCCGCCATATCCATTTCCGGGAAATAAGGGCTTTCCACCTTTCCACAGGCTCTGATGGGTATGCATGCCGGAGCCGTTATCGTTCCATATAGGTTTTGGCATAAAGGTGGCAGTTTTATTATACCTCCGTGCCACATTTTTAACGATATACTTATACCACATCAGGTTATCGGCGCATTTTGTAAGAGGCGCAAACCTCATGTCAATTTCGCACTGACCTGCAGTGGCAACTTCATGATGCTGGCATTCAATATCTATCCCGACTGACATCATGGTTAATGACATCTCTGCCCTAATATCCTGAAGGCTGTCAGTCGGCGGGACAGGAAAATAGCCTTCTTTATATCTCGGCTTATAACCCAGATTCGGATTCTCTTCCCTCCCTGAGTTCCATTTCCCCTCCTTAGAATCGATGTAGTAGTAGCTGCACTGTTCCTTTGAATCAAATCTTATATCATCGAATATAAAGAACTCAGCCTCAGGTCCCATAAACGATGTGTCTGCAATCCCTGTGGATTTAAGATATGCCTCTGCCTTATGTGCAATATACCTTGGGTCCCTGCTGTATCTCTCCTTTGTTATCGGATCAACTACATTACTTATCATGGACAGGGTAGGCTCCTTTGTAAAGGGATCCATAACTGCTGTAGCAGGGTCAGGAAGAAGAAGCATATCACTGGCATGTATGGGCTGCCATCCCCTGATAGATGAGCCGTCAAATCCAAAACCATCTTCAAAAGATTTCTCCTCCAATTGCGGCATTGGAAAGGAGGTATGCTGCCATATACCAGGAAAATCCATAAACTTTAAATCGAGCATCTTTGCGTTATTCTTCTTTGCAAACTCCAAAACTTCTTTCGGTGTCATAAATCCTCCCTAAAAAATTAGAAATTGTAAATTGTAAATCGTAAATCGTAAATCGTAAATTGTATCTATCACCTCCTTTTTTAAATATCTGGAATTTTAATTAGGGAAAGAGTTTTAAAACCTGTTCCTGACAGGTTCAGGAATCGGCTGGAATAGAATTTTAACAACTCTCCCCTTATTCCCACCAGAGCTGCATATTAACCGCAAAAAAGGAACAAAGACTTGAACACGAATTTCACGAATATACGAATGGCACGAATAAAAACTAAAATTGAAAGTAAAAATATTTTCTGTAATTAGTAGTTATTCGTGTAATTTGTCCCATTCGTGTTATTCGTGTTCAAGTCTTTGTTCCTTAAAAAAACAAAAACATTTGACAATCCTATATTATTTATGTCATTAATGTCAAGGCAAGTCAGATGTTAGGGCTGCAGTAGGTGGTGGGTTAGGGTAACCACTCCAGCCTTTTTCATTCTGACTTGCCTTTCTTAACTAACAACTCACAACTAACCACTAACAACCGTTGTAATGTTGTATGTTGTAAGTTATTATGTTACAAGTTATATCCGCTCTCTCCGTGCTGTGTTAAATCCAATCCTAATACTTCATCCTCATCGGATACCCTCAAGCCCATAATTGCATCGAGAACCTTCAGAATAATAAAGGTAACCACAAAGGCAAATACCCATGTGACAGCCACTGCGATTAACTGTGTTACAACAAGGGAGGGGTTGCCGAAAAACAAACCATCGTTTCCTGCAGAATTTACAGCCTTTGATGCAAACAGCCCTGTAGCTATGGCACCCCATGTCCCGCCTACCCCATGGACTCCAAAGGCATCGAGAGAGTCGTCATAACCGAAGGCAGACTTAATCGTAGTAACTGCAAACCAACATAAAATCCCTGCTACCGCTCCTATGATAATGGCAGATACAGGTCCAACAAATCCCGATGCCGGGGTGATTGCCACAAGCCCTGCCACTGCACCGCTGGCTGCACCAAGGACTGTCGGCTTACCTTTAATTATCCATTCCATCAGTGGCCAAGCGAGTGCAGCAGCAGCAGTGGCTGTATTGGTTACAACAAAGGCACTGGTAGCCAGTGCACCTGATGATACCGCACTCCCTGCATTAAAGCCGAACCATCCGAACCAGAGCAGTGATGCCCCAATAACTGTTAAAGGAAGATTATGAGGTGCCATTGACTCCATCGAGTAGCCCCTTCGTTTACCTATTACAATTGCAGTTGCCAGAGCAGAGACACCAGAACTGATATGAACAACAGTCCCGCCTGCAAAATCGAGAGCGCCTAAATTCCTCAGCCATCCGCCAACAGCCCATACCCAGTGGCAAAGAGGGTCATAGATAACAGTTGCCCATAAGATTGTGAATACTATAAATGTGGAAAACTTCATCCTCTCCGCAAATGCACCTGTTATAAGGGCAGGCGTAATAACTGCGAACATCATCTGAAATATCATAAACGCCTGATGAGGTATCGTCCCTGCATAATCTGGATTCGGGTCGAGACCTACTCCGGAGAGTCCAATCCAGTCAAGGCTTCCTATAATTCCCCCCCTGTCAGGTCCGAAGGCAAGACTGTAGCCCCACAGAACCCACTGAATGCTTATTATGGCGAGGATTATAAAGCTCTGCATGACTGTCCCAAGTATATTCTTTTTCCTTACCATTCCGCCGTAAAATATTGCCAGCCCAGGAGCAGTCATTAATAAAACCAAAGCAGTAGATGTGAGAACCCATGCGGTATCCCCTGTATCTATCTTTGGAGGTGCAGGGGCTGCTGGAGCTGGTGCAACTGGAACTGGTGCATTTTCTAGAACTGCAGGGGCTGGAGGAGCCTCCTCAGCAAAAACCCCTGCTGTATTGAAAATCATTAGCGCCAATAAAATAAGCACTGCATAAAAGTATTTTCTCATAATCATTTTAAATCCCCCCTTGTTTAGCTGAAAGCTCAAGGCTAAAAGCTGAAAGCACTTTGAGCTTTGAACTTTGAGCTTTGAGCTTTTATATTGCATCCTTCCCTCTCTCACCTGTCCTTATTCTGATTACATCTTCGACAGAACAGACGAATATCTTCCCATCCCCTATCCTGCCTGTCCTTGCAGCATTGATAATGGTTTGGACAACCTTCTCCGCTATATCGTCCTGAACGATTATCTCCATCTTAACCTTCGGCAGAAAGTCAACCACATACTCCGCCCCTCGATAAAGCTCTGTATGCCCCTTTTGCCTTCCGAATCCCTTCACTTCACTGACTGTTATGCCCTGCACACCTACCTTATTCAACTCATCTTTGACCTCATCCAATTTAAAGGGCTTAATAATCGCCTCGATTTTTTTCATTTTTTTCACCTCCCCTTTTTTTAACCCTCGTTGTAGGGCAAGGCTTCAGCCTTGCTTAAAGCAACCCCCGAATCAAGTTCGGGGCAGGCTCTGAAGGGTTGCCCTACATTGAAATCCCTATAAAAAATTAATATCCAGTTGTGTTGTAAAGACCCATGATGCCCCTTCACTTGTCGCAGCCTTGGGATCCACATATAGAGGAAGAGGGGCTGCTACCTTTGCATCATTAAACCATACAGGACCAACTAACAGACTTGCATTCTTCGAGAAAAACCAGTAGAGCCCAAAGCCGCCTGCACCAATCGCATTTTTCCCGCTGGCATAGTCTGCTGCAAACATAAATTTATCAGGGATTATCCAGCGATCATAACCAATCATAAATCCTGTATTCTCTGCCTTGCCATCCCTGTTCAAAAGGACTTTATCGTTGCCAATGTAATATCCTAAATGAATCCTTCCAATTTCGCCAAGGCTCTTTCCTATCAAAAAATGGACTATATTCTGGTCTGTTCTGCCATCTCCATCAGTATCGCTTCCATCCGTCCCCACATTAAAAATACCCACATTCAATGCTGGAGACCATTCGGAAAGGGCATTCTCTGGAACGGCAAATTTGGCATTAAAATAAGCAGGGTCATTTGACGGCTCAAGCCAATCTACTCCCACCTCAAGATTTATCTTCTCGAAGGGGAGGACTCCAACTGTTAAACCAACATCAGTTGGAAACCCATACTTATCTGCTCCGGTCTTTGCTACAGTAAAATAATTATCAATACCGAGATGCCATACCCCATAGGGCTGAACATCGGTAGTTGCTGGAGTCCAGTAGGTTGTGGATGGTGTGGCAAGCACATCTGTAACTCCAAAACAGATAGCCAGTAAAAACACTAAAATTAAGCTTATAAATTTTTTCATTCTATATTCCTCCTTAGGTAGCCGCAGGCTTCAGCCTGCGTAAAAATCCCGCAACCTGAAGGTTGCGGCTACAAAAATTTAATATTACTTTTATTTCTTTTTAGCCTCTTCTGCGTGTTTTATTGCCTCTTCAGCATGCTTTACTGCCTCCTTAGCATGCTCGATTGCCTCCTTAGCATGGGCAGCATCTCCTGCCTTAATTGCACCATCTAAATGAACCTTAATGGTATCCTCTAAATTCTTTACAGCCTCCTTGATATGCTCTATATCCCTTCCTTTAAAGACCTCAGGCTTGACCATTATATGCTTTTCTTCAGCCCATCCAATGCCAGCAAATATAAGCATCATAAACAAAAAATAACTCACAATCTTCATATTCTTCTTCATAATATTTCTCCTTTCTCCTAACCCACATCTTTGGTAGCCGCAACCTTTAAGGTTGCGTTATTTACGCAGGCTAAAGCCTGCGGCTACCATTTTTTAAGTTTCTCTATCTTCTCAATCACCACCCTCGATTTTGGCAAACAATCCCCCCTTTCCCATCTTGAGACGGTGGTTACTGTGACGCCAATCCTTCTTGAAAATGCCTCCTGCGTCATCCCTAACCCCTCTCTGATATTTTTTATGTCCTCTTTTTTAAACATCTGTATATACAGATGAGCAAAAGACATGCCAGAATAAGCAATGAGCAATGAGCAATGAGCAACGAGGTTAAAACCTATTGATTTGACTACAGAAAATAATTGAAGTGGTCAGTAGTCAGTGGTCAGTGGTCAGTAGTATTCTGCTATATATTTAAGCAGGAAGACTTTTTTATGCTTAATTTTGCAGCAGGAATATTCAGAAGACAGAAGACAGATGACAGATGACAGACCTCTGTCTTCTGTCTTCTGTCCTCTGTCCTCTGTCCTCTGTCTTCTATGTCATTCCTTTGTAAGTTCCTTCAACTGATTCAACATGAATATATCGAGGACAGGGTTTCCTGATGTCTGACCACCACTGCCTACAATTGCTGACGGAACCTTTACATCCTTCAAAGCATTCGCAACGCCTATGAGGGTATCCTTTTTCATCTGAAGCCTTAATTCAAGGGAGTTATCAGCCTTTGCCAGCGCCTGTCTGCCTTCTGCCTCTTTTAATGCCGCCATCCTTTTCCCTTCTGCATCTTCGATTACTGTCTGTTTTTCAAGTTTCGCCTTTTCCAATAATAATTTTGCTACCTCCTTCTCTTTTTCAGCCTCAATCCTTGCCAGCTCTGCCTCTTTCTCTGCCCGTATTATTGCCTCCTGTCTCTGAGGCTCTTCCCTTGACCTCATCTCTGCCTGTAGTTTCTCCTCTTCTGCCTTTGCTGTAACGGCATCCTGTTTTGCCTTTTCTGCCGCAATGATTGCATTGTTCCTCTGCTGCTCAAGGAGTCTCTGTTCATCAAACTTTGATTGGGACTGCTTATCGTATTCAATCTTCTTTAATGTGAAATTTTTAAATGCAATACCGTATCTATCGGTAATTCCCGGCATCCTTATCGGTATCTGTATACCATTTTCCGTCTTCGTGAGTGCGGTCAATATAACATTTCCATCCGTTACCCTCTTTTCGTAGGCAATCATACCGTTCTGGAAACCATCAAATATATCCCTGATAAAGCTCCCCCTTTCACGGATAGAATCCGTGCTGCTGTATGATGCAGCAATAATGGTCATAACAGTATTGATGTAATTCCTCAATATCTTCTGCTGTAATACCTCCTCATTCTGTGTCTCACGGACAATCAGCCTCATCTTATCCGGATCGGATGGGAGGGTATACCTCACCACACCGCTTATATTTGCAATGCCATTATCTTTAAAGACCACACTGATGGAATCAATAATCCTCCTCTCCTCTTTTTTAAGCTTCTCTATACGGTCTTCAAAGATAACAGCCCCTGACACTGTAAACTTCGTTACATTGCTGAAGGGTCCCTTCCAGTATAACCCTGGTTCGGTAACAATCTTTAACTCCCCGCTGGGCCATTTCTGCACTACATGGTAGTAATCGGCACTGTTCTTACCAAAGAGTGAATAGATTACCGCCGCCACCAGAATAACAGGTATCAATTTCTTAAAGTTAATCTTTTTCCATATAGACTCTCTTTCTAATTCTGTATTCATATATCCTCCCTTATATAAGCAATGAGCAATGAGTGCTGAGCAATGAGTAAAAAAACTCGTTGCTCATTGCTCGTTGCTCATTGCTCGTTTCACACACCTGAACCCTATATCCTCCCTGCAGGCATTTGGTCTCTCTGTCCTTCGGATAGATACCCGCAGATTATTCATATCACTCTTCCATGAGCCTCCGCGGATTACCTTTTGATGATTATTCAACAATGGTTTCGGATTTTTCTCCTCCTCTTCCATATAAAGCCCGTATCCATCTGCTGTCCATTCCCACACATTTCCTGCCATGTCATTCAGTCCAAAGCCATTTATACTGTAACTGCCAACCGGCATTATCCCTGTTCCAGCCCGAATCTGATAGGTCTCAGGGGAATTACCCCACACATATTTCATACCTTCATAACCGCCCCTTGCAGCATATTCCCACTGTGACTCTGTGGGGAGAGATTTCTCAGCCCATTTACAATAGGCAGCGGCAGCATACCAGCTTACATGAACCACAGGATGATTTTCTTTACCACCTGAGAATTCAGTGCCATTCCAGTCTTTCAGGTAATTGTCATCTGCCTCATCAAATCTATAATTCCCCTTCTGCCAGTGGGGATTGTATAGGATGAATCTCTGATATTGAAGATAAGTTATTTCATATCTGTCCATATAAAAACTATCCAGCTCAACCTTATGTAAAGGCACCTCATCAAACTCACCTTCTTCACTCCCCATAATAAACGAGCCTGCCGGGATTTCCACCATTTCCTCATCCTCTGATAAAGATGCAGAAACTTCTCCCTCATTCCGCCCTTTCAAGTAAAAAAATAGAACAGTAATTGTCATTGCGAGCGATAGCGAAGCAATCCATAAGAGTCTCTTATATTTATGAGATTGCTTCGGGGGAACCCTCACTTCGTTCGGGACCCTTCGCAATGACACTTCATTTCTGTTCACTTTATTGCTGGTTCAATCTTTTAGATTGAACCTTAATATTTTGGTTCAGGCTACAAGCCTGAACCAGCATAAGAAATAAAAAACCAAAAGTTTTTATTCTGCCTTCTGTCTTCTGTCTTCTGTCTTCTCTGTTCATTTCCCCTTCTCCCTGCTCTCCCTTATCTCTCTAATCATCCTTTTCAATTCCAGCCTGTTCCTTGATAGCTCATAAAAGCCGTGCCACTGGGTGTAATCTGGTCCCATCATCGCCGCACCCATCCTTGCCCTCCTCCCCTCATGGTGCCAGTATTCAAAGAACTTAAACTCTATCTCCTCGTCAAATTTATCCTTAGTCAGATAACCCAATTTGTAAAGCTCATCCATCTCCTTTTTTATAGGCTTGTAATACCCGTCATTATAAAGAATGATTGCATTATCAAATTGCTGGTAATATCCCTCTACCCATGTCTTTGAATGACAGGATAAGCAGACCTTCTGCATCCTCTCCCTTTTGTCTTTCCAGTCCTTTGTCTTTTCAGACAACGGCCACTCCAATTCCCATGAAAGCCTGTCGCTCACATTGTGAGACGATTCAAGCTCACCAATCCCTGACATATGGCATGTGGCACAGGTTGGCGCCCTGAAATGCTCTGTATCCCATGCCGATGCTGCAACATCCATATTCCATTTCTCTTTCTCCGAGCTGTATATAACGCCATGCTTTGACTCCATGTATATCTCATACTGGGGATGGTCAGGACCTATGTGGCATGTCCCGCATGCCTCCGGTGTTCTCGCCTCTGCAATTGAAAAGAGATGTCTTGTATGACAGGCTGTGCATGAGCCTTTACTCCCGTCAGGATTTACACGGCCTATTCCGTTATTTGGCCATGTCTCCTTATCGAGAATGCCATTTTTCACTTTAACTATAGTTCCATGACATTTCTCACAGCCCATAACTGCTGCTGCCTTACCCTCTACTTTATAGGCAAGCACATCATCGCCTGCCCTATCCCCCTCCAGACTCTGGACAAAGGATACTGCCTTTGAATGGAGGGATTCGTTAAACTCTACAACCTGTTTTGGATGACACCGTGAGCAGTCCCTTGGGCTTACAATAGCAGAGATAATCTCACCTTCATGTTTTCTCGCATCCGCATCGGTAATATCAGCCTGATGACAGTCTATACAGGTAACTAAAGCCTTTGCATGATTACTCCTCTCCCAGTCATTAACAATCCCCGGGCTTATCTGGTTATGACAGAGGACGCACCTCTTTGCCGCATCTATCTCCGCCTTTGTCTTCCTTATTGCATAGGCATCGGAGGAAAATAGCAGAAGACAGAAGACAGAAGACAGAAGACAGAAGATCTTTACTCTGTTCTCTGTCCTCTGTCCTCTGTCCTCTGTCCTCTGTCTTCTGTCTTCTGTCTTCTTCTTCATATTTCCCTCCTCACATGAACCAGATTCACATGGCAGTTTAGACAGCTCTTCACCTCTCCCTTCTTAAATGCCCTATGGGCTAAAAAGCCGCCCCGTCTCTGTCCGGAGGGGAAAAGATTTTTATGACACCTCTCGCATGATTCTGACCTGATATTTTTCACTGCCGACATCTTCCACTTCTGATGGTCAATATCTTCTGGTTCTAAAAGGAAATGCATTACCGTATCCTTTACACCCTGACGGACCTTTGCATACCATCTATTGACCTCTCCTGGCGGCAGGTGACAGTCAGCACAATCTGCCACAACACCTCTCTCACTGTCATAATGAGACGACTTAAGATACTGCTGAAAAGGCTCAACCATCTCATGACATTGGGATGAACAGAACTTATTTGTTGATGAATAGTGAAAGGAGAGTGTTGAGAGTCCATAAAATAGAGACAGCCCTATACCTGTCAGGAATACAATGGCAAATATCTGCCCCCTGCTCGGTGCAGGCCGCCTAAAACCTTCGTCTATGTCTAATCTGTTTTCGTCCATAAGAATTAACTCACCACAAAGACACAAAGTTCACAAAGGAAATAAAAGAAAAGATTAAGGAGAAATGGGGAAATAGGGGGAAATGGAGAATGCAAGAACAAAAACTTAACAATCCACAGATTACACAGATGGACACAGATTTTTAAAAATATTATTGATTTTAATCTGTGGTAATCTGTGAAATCTGTGGATATATGTTTTTATTTTCTTTTCTCCATTTCTCCATCTTCCCCCTTTCTCCTTTCTTTTCTTTGTGTCCTTTGTGCCTTTG
>JACQEW010000040.1 GCA_016200365.1 Nitrospinota bacterium | reverse complement strand
ATACTCGATAATCTTTCCTGCATTTCCCTCGAGGTCGCCGACAGTCGTATTTATCTGTGCCATTGCTATACGTAAGTTTATCACATCCATAAATTTATTTACAAAAATATATTAAATAAAATAAAAACACAAGAAATAATTTTATTGTGATAAAATAAAAAAATATGCGACTTGAATTTTATCCTCTTGAAAAACTAAAAAAAGAGATTGTAGAAATTATCGGCAGATACCTTGACCTTAACTCCTATAGGATTTTCTTTTTTGGCTCAAGGGTTGCGGGTAAAGGCAATGAACGTTCCGATATAGATATTGGTATCGAGGGGGCAGAGCCCGTCCCTATGGAGATATTTTTCAAAATCAAGGACGAAATAGACACTATCCCCACCCTATATAAAATCGAGATAGTTGATTTCAAGAAGGCGCCTTCCGATTTTAGAGAAGTGGCTTTTCAATGTATCGAGGAGTTTGCAAATAATGACAAAACTTGAGGCGTTAATTAAGCAATTTGAAAAGGCTCTGGGACGTTTTAGAGAAGTCATGGACATACCAAAAACCGATGTTGTCCGCGATTCGGCAATCCAGCGATTTGAATTTACAATGGATCTTTCATGGAAGATGTTGAAGGCATTTCTTGAAGATAAAAAGGGTATTATTTGCACTTCTCCAAAGGAATGTTTTCGTGAGGCATATCGCCAGGGGATTATTGAATACGATGATGATTGGATAAAATTAGTAGATATACGAAATGAAACAGTCCATACATATAATGAAGAAAGGGCAGAAGAAATTTACTGTCAACTGCAGAACGCCCTTGAACATTTCGAGATTTTTTTTAAAAAAATAAAAGATTTGATTTAAGCCGGGATACATCCAATTATTTCATTTATATCTTTAATACCGTTCTGCTCGCAATAAGATTTCATTCCATCTACAATCTTCTCAGACGCAGCAGGGTCAATAAAATTTGCAGTTCCGACCTGAATGGCAGAAGCTCCGGCAAGCATAAACTCAATAGCATCTTCATAAGTCATAATCCCGCCTATGCCGATTATTGGCAGTTTAATTGCCTTTGCCGTCTGCCAGACCATTTTTAAGGCAACAGGTTTAATTGCAGGTCCTGAGAGACCGCCGATTATATTTGCCAATTTGGGCTTGCGGGTCCTAATATCGATAGCCATTCCTGAAAGGGTATTGATAAGTGAAAGGGCGTCTGCACCTGCATCGGCAGCAGCCTTTGCAATAACGGTTATGTCAGTAACATTTGGAGAGAGTTTCACAATGAGAGGGAGTTTTGTGTTTTTTCTAACAGCGCTTACCACACGAAAGGTTAAATCAGGGTTTGTTCCGAATTCAAGCCACCCCTCCTGTTTATTCGGACATGATATATTCATCTCAAGTCCATGAATACCGTCAACAGAATCCATCCTTTTTACCACCTCGCAATATTCATCAATGGAATCGCCAAAGAAATTTACAATTACCTTTGTGTCGTATTTTCTAAGAAAGGGGAGTTTCTCGTTTATAAAGGAATCTATGCCTATATTCTGCAGACCGATAGAATTAAGCATGCCTGCCGTTGTCTCGACAATTCTCGGCGGCGGATTGCCTTCTCTGTGAGTAATAGATAATCCTTTAACAACAATGGCGCCTAATTTATTCAAATCTACATAAGGGGTATATTCTTCGCCATAACCAAATGTCCCTGATGCAGCCATTACCGGATTCTTCAGTTCTATGCCAGCAATATTAACCGATAAGTCTGTGCCTCTTGCATTTTTCCTGACTCCTGACTCCTGACTCCTGACTCCTGACTTTTTCATATCTCTTCTAAATCCTGCAATCAACCACAGAGGAAACCATTGATGTTATCGCTGGTTCAGGCTTGTAGCCTGAACCATAAATTTAAGGTTCAATCTTCAAGATTGAACCAGCAATAATATGTTTTTCTCTGTGTACTCTTTTGGTGAAAAGTTTATCATCTGTTTTTTGTAAGCTCAAATCACGAGAACACAGAGAAGAAGTTGATTTTCAAAAGTTTTTATATTTTAAAAATTCTCTGTGCCCTCTGTGGTTTGCAGTTTTTAGGTTTCTTCCCAATTTATCTCCTCCGCATCAAAGACAGGCCCATCTTTACAGACACACTTGTAAACTTCTGTCTTCTGTCTTCTGTCTTCTGTCTTCTGCTTTGTTTTTACTACACACCCCAGACACGCACCGGTCCCGCATGCCATCCTTTTATCCAAAGAAACCTGACAGGGCATATCTCTATCTTTTGCAATATCTGCTACGGCTTTTAACATGCCGTGTGGGCCACAGGCGAATATTACCGATTGTGGATTGCGGATTGCGGATTGCGGATTTTCAAATTCCGAACTCCGAAATAGGTCTACACAGGTTCCCTTTTTACCCATTAAGCCGTCTTCTGTAGCTATATAAACTTTTGCACCTATCCTTTTAAAATCCTCTTTGCATAAAATATCATTCTTTGTCTTCCCACCAATGAATACGGTTATCTTGCCCCTTGCCCCTTGCCCCTTGCCCCTTATCTTCTCTGCCAGTGCCACCATTGGCGCAACACCTATACCACCGGCAACAAGGATTGCCCTTTCCATTTTCTCAGGTATCGAAAATCCCCTGCCCAGAGGAGCAAGTATATCTACACTATCTCCCTCTTTTAATTCGGACATTATTTCTGTCCCCTTCCCCACTACCTGATAAAGTATCTCAAGCACACCTTCCTTCTCGTCAATCCTGTAAAAACTCATAGGGCGCCTTAAAAATGGGTCGTAATGCGGACTGACCTTTATCATCATAAATTGTCCCGGTGATGGGGCACCCGCAGCAGTGGGTCGCAAAATCCCATCACATGACAGCTTCATTTTGTAATAGGAATTAATTATTTTTTTATTCTCAAGAATAATTGCCTGCATAAATTCTTCATATTATACATTTTTTTGCCCCCGATTACTCTAATTTTAATAACAATACTATTTTATGCAGGGCTTCTAAAAGGGATGCTTACAAGAGGAGAAGGAATTTTATATATTGCAATATATCTCAGCTATATCTGTTATCTGCTTTAAACAATCTTCCTCAGTAAAAACTTCGTTATCTGCTATTGCAGGCGGGTATTATCCTTTCCGTTGTTTTTTTACCCTTTCAAATATTTCCTCAATTGTTTGTCCCTCATATAGCTTCCGGGAAATTTCTACATAATCGGTAGGCTCGCGGTGAAGCATGGTGAGGAACCTTAGCGCTGCTGCGGCCCCAAGGGTCTTGTTCAGGGCTTCTATTCCCTTGAATTTAATCTCTGCGTCATCCATAGTTTTTGTCTGCATTATATTTTTATTTCTTTATCTCTGTCTGGCGGTTCAATTCCTAAATATTCCTTGTAAATTCGCTCTCTGTATTCTTTACCCAAATTATTTATTTCAGAGATAAAGTGTTGGTATGTACCTTTTCCTCCAATCAAATCCCAAAATTCTTCTCCTATCAAAACAGATTTGTCTTGTGTCATGTTAAACCATCGAAAAGGAAATGCCCATTTGTAATCTTTCTTTTTACCATAAGGATTGTATGGTAAAACAAAATAAGCAGCGTCTACTTGTAATGGTTGCATTGCATGTAACTTTAAAATTTTTTCTTTGCTCACTTTTGTAATGTCGCTGTTTGGTAATGGTGATTTTATCTCAAAAGAATATTTTTTATTTTTTGTCATATATTCTGCATAAACATCACATATAACTGTAACTGGAATTAATTTTCCATCACCTTTAAGAATATAATTTAACTCATTGTCCCAATCAGGTCTTACACGATTTTTATTGCCTTTTTCTGCATGCTCCAATCTGTTCAATACTTCTGTAATTCTTCTTAATCTTTCTTGCGGAATATTTCCAGTAATTGATTTTCCCAATTCGCATTTTCCTAATCCTTTTATTGCAGCAACTTGTGCTAATTTTTCCCAAACGCCTCCAAACGGAGTCACAAATCTTCTTTCAAAGTGAGAACCTTTAAAAATTTCATCGGGGACTAATGCAGCATATAATGGTTTTTCAGCACGGTGTTTATCGGCAATAAACGGGTCATCAAAAAGAACACGGTTCATAACGCGTTCCATCATTGTTTTGATAACCTGCTTTATTGCCTCTGATATTTCATCCCCCGGTTTTTTAGCCATTAGGAAATTTTCTTCAAATGGAAAATGATTTCTGAATATGCACCTTTATCTTTTTCGGTGCGGTTTAAAACCGGCCGCTTATATTGATTTACAATTTTCATCTCTGCATTTTCTGCAATTGCCGGATACATATTGTATTTGTCGTTGGCAACAAGAAAAATATCATAATCGGAAACAAGAAATTTTTTACAGTTATTTAAAACCTCAGAAATTCCTTGAATGTAACTTTGTTTTGCTTCTCGTCCTTGCCCTTTGAAAAGCGGACCAATTTCTAAATTGTCTTGTCGTTTAAATCCGAATAAATCGTAAGCATAAGCATGTTGCTCATGATAGTCAATTAATCCGACATAGGGCGGGGATGAAAAAATTCCTTTGATTTTTTTCTTCTTTGCTAATTCCGCAAATACCAGATTTCTTTTTTCAAGTTCTTGGAAAATACTTATTGTTCTGCTGTCGCCAGTCAAACAAACTTGAAAAGTTTGTGTTCTCAATCTGTCAAAATATGAAAGGCGTTTTATAGTGTCTTTAGTGTATGTCTCCCACCATTTGAAAATTGAAAAAAGCGGTTTGCACATTTTGCCGTGCTTGGCACAATAGTAAGTTGCGGTAATTGGCTCTACCAGCGTAGCAAGGTCGGCATGAGTAGTTGCTCTGCAACTACGAATTGTCCGACTTAAAATTACACTGATGATCTTTTTTGTGTCAGCATTTTTTATTTTTTTGATTTCATTGAAAACAAATTCAATTTCTTCTCTGATGTGTTGCGAATACCATTTGTCAAGGAAAGTGTCCGCTTTATCTTGACGAAGTTTTATATTGTATTGTTTTACAAGTTCATTGTAAGTTGGTAAAAATTCTTTTTCTTTTTCTGCTCCGTATTTTTCTTCATTAATTTTTCCCTGCCTTAATTTGTATTTGTATTCGGGAACTGGAAAATATTCCTTGTTGAATTCGCAAAGTGCGTTCAAAAGTTTTTCTTCGAATTCCAGCGTGTGTGAGTTCGTTAAAAATTCTTTCAATGCTTTTGTAATGCGGCTGATTTCTGTTTGCACATCAAGTAAATTGTATTTTGTAACCTTGCAATTTCCGATTAAAGCATTGAAAGCGGAAATATCAATCCCGATTGCGTGCATTCCAAGTTCGCATGATTGCACCATCGTTGTCCCGCTGCCAGAAAACGGGTCAAGCACGATGTCGCCTTTTTTAAAATATGTTTCTGTCTTGAAATTGTCAGTGTGGTCGTCCAAGAAATATTCTACAAGTTGTGGAATAAATTTTCCTTTGTAGGGATGTAGTCGGTGAACATGCTTTGTCGTTTCGGCTTCTTTGTACTGGTCAAAAGATAAAGCCCAGTTTAAGTCGCTGCCCAACTGGTCTCTCCATGAAAGTTCTCTGTATCCGTTGAATGATTTGTAATAGTTGATTAATTCTTGCTTGGAAATTTGTGTAGTTCCATTGCTGCCGATTTTTTTTATTCGTCCATATTGAATGAGATAAGAAATGTTGGAAGTAGTAACGATCTTACCGAGATATTCTGTCGCCCAGTTGCTGGCTTCTTTTATAGATAATAGTTCGTCTGTCGCAATCATGGTTTATGTCTTCACCTATCATTATCCAATTTTTCTCAGGTTAACTATATCAAAGGCTCTTTCTGGTGTCAATTTGCATTGCCTATATGTCCAACATCTATTTAATTAACTTCAACTATCTCTATCCCGACCTTGCCAATATAATGAAGCAGTTTTATTTGCTCTTCCCAACCACCCTCAACTAATTTTATATGTGTAGCATCAACCTCTTCCTCGTCAAGTGTGGGGTCAAGGGCAATCCATTCACCCGCATATACCTCGGTCCAGGCATGGTAGAGAAAACCACTATACTCCTCTGAGTAAACAATCCCGGATACAATCTTCGTTGGAATACCCGATGCCCTCGATAGAGCAGCAAAGAGATTGGAATGGGACTGGCATTCTCCTTCCTTTGACATCAGGGCATCCACTGCTGAGAAGGTATCCACAGGCTTCTTTGAGAGATAATCATAGACCCATTTATTAATCTTCAACGCCTTTGACAATAAACTTGCCCCCGAATGTTTTAATCGGGGGTCAGATTCATTACCCACTATTTCAAGAGCCTTCTTTTTTATTTCCGGATTGCCTGATTGAATCTCAGGTGTATCCTCCAGATATTTTTCAAGGTTTTTTTCTTCTGGCTTCTGACTTCTGGCTTCTGACTTCTGATTTTTTACCTCCATCTCTATATCATAAACATTTCTTCTTACTCCCGACTCCTGACTCTCGACTCTCGATTTCTTTAGCACCTTCTGTCTCTGGTCTTCAATAATAATGTCTGGATTACTTATATTTTTCAAAGTCAATTTTAATTTTTTAATACTGTGCGGATCTTTTATCTCTCTATTCGGTTTTATAAGGCTAAAGGTCATCAGGCTGCTGATAGGGAGTATCTCCCCCTTAAAGCTAAGGGCAGTATCTTTATCCTCTCTTTTAGATTCCAGCCCTTCCACAGATACCTCTTTTATAACCTCTCCCTCCGGTGTAACCCATATATTTGCCTTTAAATCCTTAAACCTCTCCTCTATATAAAAAATCTCTCTCTCTATACCCTCACCCTGCCCCTCTCCCAAAATGGGAGAGGGGGGTATTTTAATCTTTTCCTTTCCTTTTACTTCTATCTGTAAAGGCAGGACAGTTTGAATCGGCTCCATGAATGTCTTGAGACTGTATTTTTTCCCAACCTCCAAACCAAGTTTACCGATTACAAGCTCAAGGGCGCCTGTTAGATGTGTATCTTTATCAAAAGAGATTGTCCTCTTTGATACGGCACCAGCAGAGGCAATCTCAATATATAGTTTGTCATCCTTTACAATACCTGAAATCTTCTGCCTGTGACCTGCTATCTGATTGAGTGAGTTAAATCCCTTTGTCCTCAAATCCTTAGTGAGATAAGATTCCTGACTGAAAGAGGTCTCCTGAATCTCCCCCAAAGCCTTCATCTTTATGATTGCCTTTGATACTACCTTATAGCCATCCTTTCCCTCGTATATAACCGAATTTGTAAAACCGAGCTTATTCCCCTTAAAATATATCCCCATCCATTTGTCGCTTATAAGATTGTCGTACCTCTCTTCTTCGGGAGTAAAATTATTCGATTGTGCTTTATTTTCTTTACAGGCGGAGAGGTTAATTGGGAGAAGAATAAAAATATAGAGGCAAGAAATCAGAAGCAAGCCCCCCCATCTATACATAGGTGTAGGGGTCATAATCCTTTTTTCACCATTTTGGCAGTATTCTTCAACCATAAACTTGTCTGTTTTAACTCCTCGACAATCTTTAATTTATCCTCTATGGTAAGTTTTGAAAATTTCCTGCGCACTTTTTCCTTACTTTCAATAGCATATCGAAAGGCTTCCTCTCGATTTTTAAATACCTTATGCTTACCCATAAGCCTCCCATTTTTTATAAAGACCAAATTTCTTTAGTATCCTTGTAAATTTATTCTTATTGATTTTACTTTGTTGTAATATCTTTTCTATTTTTGCATAATCCTGTCTTCGTCCAGATTCAAGAGCCATAGCGATAAGATATTCAGGAGAGATAACATTAAGCACGATATTATCAATTTTAAATTTATTGCATTTTACCACTGCCTCATCTATAAGACCTTCTTTAGCAGATATAAAATCGACAAGCCAATCTTCCGCAATTATAGAATGTCCTTCAAATTTACTATATCCCTTATCTTTCAGCCAATCGTAGATATAATTCATATTAATAAGACCGGATCTTGTTGGTTCTACATAGACAAAAATATCGATATCCTTTGTTAAATATGGCTCCGTATAAAACATAACTCCTATCGATCCTCCAATAGCCCATCGAGATAAGATACCTTCTTTTTCCATTTGCTCAAGGAGTTTAAATATTTTCAGGAGAGAAGGTTGTTTCATGTCTTTTGAAGCTGCTCCAGCACCTGCTGGGCTGCGGATTGCTCCGCCTCTTTTTTTGTCTTTCCCCTGCCGATGCCTGATACTACACCGTCAATGACAACCTCGACTTCAAAAACTTTTTCATGCGGCGGACCGAACTCCGTAGCTACTCTATATTGGGGGATTGAATACTGTCTGTTCTGTATAAACTCCTGAAGCTCGCTTTTAAAATCTCTGTGAAGCTGGTAGCCTGCGACCTTATCAATCTTGTCGTTCAATATGGCGATAAGCACATCAAAGGTCTCTTTATATGCGCTGTCAAGATATATTGCAGCTATTACCGCCTCAAAGGCATTGGCAATGAGGGAGCTTTTATCCCTTCCCCCTGTCATCTCCTCCCCTTTGCCGAGAAGAAGAAATCTTCCGAGGTCCATTTCCCTTGCCATAAGGGAGAGATTTGCCTCGCTCACCACAGCAGCCCTTATCTTTGTGAGGTCGCCTTCCGAATAATCCGTAAACCTGTTTACTGAATAATCGCTGACTACAAGGCTCAAGACGGCATCACCTAAAAACTCCAATCTTTCGTTGTCCTGCAGGCTCTCGCCAATATTTTCATTTACATAGGATTTGTGGGTAAGGGACTGGTTAAAGATATTTATATCCTTGAATTTGTAATTGAACTTTTCCTGAAGGACCTCTAATTCTTTGAGCCTGTCTTCGGAAATCATAATAAGAAATGCAATGAAGAGTGAAAAATGAAGAATGAAGAATTAAAGGATTTTTAATTCTTAACTCTTAATTCTTAACTCTTAACTTTTTAAATATTATCGCAGCGTTTGTCCCCCCGAATCCAAAGGAGTTAGACATCGCTACTTTCACATCTGCCTTTCTTGACTTGTTCGGCACATAATCCAGATCACACTCAGGGTCAGGGGTTTCGTAATTAATAGTCGGAGGCAATATCCCCCTGTCTATCGCCAATATCGAAAATATCGCCTCAACGCCGCCAGCAGCTCCAAGGAGGTGACCTATCATTGACTTAGTAGAGCTGACGGTCAATTTATAAGCGTGTTCGGCAAATACTGTTTTAATAGCCTGTGTCTCAAGGCTGTCTGCAAATGTGGATGTTGCATGGGCATTTATGTAATCCACTTCATCGGGTGATATTCCGCCGTCTTTGAGAGCCAATTTCATACACCTTACAGCCCCCTCTCCGCCTGGCGGAGGAGAGGTTATATGATGAGCGTCCCCACTCATGCCGTAACCTGAAACTTCTGCATATATCTTTGCCCCGCGTCGCCGGGCAAACTCCATTTCTTCCAGTATTATAACACCTGCACCCTCACCCATGACAAACCCATCCCTGTCTTTATCAAAGGGACGGCTTGCCCTCTGAGGCTCGTCATTCCTTGTTGACAAAGCCCTTGCAGCGCAGAATCCGCCGACCGCAAGGGGTGTAATAACAGACTCTGCACCGCCTGCAATCATAACATCGGCATCGCCCCTCTGAATTATCTTATACGCATCCCCTATGGCATGAGTTCCTGTTGCACAGGCTGTAACCACACATGAATTAGGCCCCTTTGCACCAAATCGTATGGATATCTGTCCTGATGCCAGATTGGCTATGAGCATGGGGATGAAGAAAGGTGAAATCCTCCTCACCCCTTCCTTGAGGTATATATCGTGATACCTCTCAATCGAAGGCAATCCGCCCAGACCGGCGCCTACAAGAACGCCAACCCTCTCTGAATTTTCATCTGTAATATTCAGCTTTGCATCATCCACAGCCATGGCGGCACTCGCCAGTGCATAATGGATGAAGGTATCCATCTTCTTAATCTCTTTCTTGTCAATATAATCGGCTGGATTAAAGTCCTTCACCTCTCCTGCAATCTTTGTGGGGAAGTCGGATGTATCAAATCGGGTGATATGTCCTATGCCGGACTCTCCCCTGCAGATTGCATCCCATGTCTTCTCCACACCTATCCCGAGAGGCGTGATCATTCCCAATCCTGTAACAACAATTCTTCTGTTCATAAAAGAGTGTAAGTGTAAGTGTAAAGTGTAAGTGATAGGAAATTATTAATTTCACTTGCACTTACACTTGCACTTAACACTTATTTATGTTTCTCTATATACTCTATTGCATCCTTGACCTTTGCTATCTTTTCTGCGGCTTCATCCGGAATCTCGATGTCAAAAGCCTCCTCAAAAGCCATCACAAGTTCAACAGTATCCAGCGAGTCGGCACCGAGGTCATTAATGAATGACGCCTCTTGGGTAACCTGACTCTCCTCAACCCCCAACTGCTCTACAATAATCTCCTTTACTTTTTGCTCTACTGACATAATCCCTCCCTCTTTCTAACTTTTAACTCATAACTTATAACTTTTAACTTGCAACCTGTTATTAGTTGATAGTTATTAGTTATCAGTTGGTTACATATACATCCCGCCGTTTACATGAATTACCTGTCCTGTTATATAAGATGCCCTTTCAGAAACCAGGAAACAGACACAATGGGCTATATCCTCTGGCGTTCCGAATCTTTCCATGGGTATTAATTTCGTCAACTCAATTTTTGCATTCTCAGGTAACGCCTCCGTCATATCTGTAACAATATATCCGGGAGCAACGGCATTGACCGTGATGTTCCTGGAGGCAAGCTCCCGTGCAACAGATTTAGTAAAACCGATAATCCCTGCCTTTGATGCAGCATAATTTGCCTGGCCCGGATTACCCATCACACCTACGATAGAAGTTATATTTACTATCTTCCCCCCTTTCTGTTTTATCATATATTTTGATGCTGCCTTTGTGCAGTTAAAAGTCCCTGTAAGATTTACGGCTATAACAGAGTCCCAGTCCTCCTTTTTCATTCTTAGGATAAGGGTATCCCTGTTGATACCGGCATTATTCACCAGTATATCTATTTTGCCGAATTTTTCAATACAGGATTCTATCACCTTGCCGGCATCTTCCAAATTAGACACATCCGCTTTTACAACAAGAGCCTTTCTCCCAATCGTCTCTATTCTTTGGGCAGTATCAGAGGCGCTGGAAACATTTTCGGTAATGACAAGGTCGGCGCCGTCCTCTGCTAATGCAATAGCAATCGTCCGCCCGATACCCTTTGCCGCACCTGTTACAACCGCCACTTTACCCTGTAAATTCATAAAAAAGTGTAAGTGCAAGTGAAAGTGAATAGTGAAAAATGACTTTTTTGAACGACTTTTTATTTTTTCTTTTGTTCCATAATAAATAATTTCAAATATAGGGCAAAAGAAAAAATAACGGAAGTGAAAAAAATGTCATTTTTCACCACACACTAAATAGATAATTCATTCAGTGTTTTTTCCAGACTCTTCATGTCTTCAACATTGAGACACTTTATATCCCTGTTGAATCTCTTCATTAATCCCGAAAGAACCTTGCCGGGGCCTATTTCAATAACCGTATCAATTTTATGGCTTACCATCAAGCCCATTGACTCGACCCACCTGACAGGGCTGCTGACCTGCCGCTTTAATGCGCCCCTTGCCTCATCCCCGCTTTTTATCTCCTTTGCATCCACATTTGTAATGACAGGAAATTTAAGCTCGCTGAAACCGACCTTATCAAGCTCGACAGATAGCTTGTCCTCGGCAGGTTTCATCAATGGAGTGTGGAATGGAGCGCTGACCGGAAGCATTATCACCTTCTTTGCCCCCATCTCCTGCATGGTCTTAACAGCCTTTTCTACCGCCTCTTTTTCTCCGGCAATTACTGTCTGCTCAGGACTGTTATAATTTGCAGGCTGAACAATGCTGCTGCCGTTCCCTGATATTTTTTTGCAAATATCATCAATTGCCTCCTTGCCCAATCCAATAACTGCTGCCATTGCACCTGCGCCTACAGGGACAGCCTCTTGCATAAATCTGCCCCTTTTCCTCACTAAAGACACCCCGTCGGAAAATCTCAATGAGCCTGCTGCAAACAGCGCCGAATATTCCCCAAGGCTGTGTCCTGCCGATATGCAAGGGGTAATCCCCTTTTCCCTTAGCATATCGCAGGCTATAGCGCTGACAATAAAAATAGCAGGCTGTGTATTCTCTGTCAACCTTAATGAGTCTTCAGTCCCGTTAAAGCAGAGAGAGGAAATACTGATTCCGAGCATCTCATCCGCCTCTTTAAACCTCTCGGCAGCGAGTTTGCTCCCATCATAAAAATCTTTTCCCATGCCCACATACTGCGAACCCTGCCCTGGAAACAAGAAAGCAATCTTCATAAAACATGAGCACCTGAGCACCAGTCACCAGAGCACCAGTATAAATAATAACTGGTGTCCTGGTGTTCTGGTGCACTGGTGACCTTAGTTATAGTTACCACCGTATCAAAGCAGACCCCCATGTAAGCCCCCCGCCGAAAGCAACCATGAGTATCAAATCACCCTCTTTAATCCTGCCTTCTCTTAAAGCCTCATCCAATGCCAGAGGGATAGATGCTGCCGATGTATTCCCATATTTTTCTATGTTTATGAAAATCTTTTCCTGTGGTATATCGAGATTCTCTGCTACCGCATCAATTATTCTCTTATTTGCCTGATGAGGAATGAGGAGGTCTATATCAGAGACTTTATAGCCGTTTGAGGTCAGAGACTCTCTTGCAGCTTCGGTCATATTCTTTACTGCTATCTTAAATGTCGAATTCCCTTTCATCTTCAAAAGGTGAAGCTTATTATCAATTGATTCATGGGTCAGCGGACAACTGCTGCCTCCTCCTCTGAGATATAAAAACTCTGCATATCTTCCATCCGAATATATGAGGGTGGATATTATACCATCCTTCTTTTTACCATCAATACCTTTTAAAACAGTTGCCGCCGCCCCGTCTCCGAAAAGCACGCAGGTGCTTCTGTCAGTCCAGTCAATATACCGGCTGAATATCTCGGATGCGATGAGAAGTACTGTCTCGTATTTCCCGCTCCTTATAAACTGTTCTGCCACTGAGAGGGCGTAGATGTAACCGGCGCATGCCGCTGATATATCAAAGGCAGCCGACCTCTTTGCTCCGATTGCCGACTGCACGAAGCAGGCAGTGGAGGGGAAAAACATATCGGGTGTTGCAGTAGCAACTAAAATCAAGTCAATTGTCTCTGGTTTAATGCCGCTGTCTTCTATAGCATTCTTTGCAGCCTTTACAGCGAGGTCAGATGTTTTCTCTTTCTCGGAGGCTATACGCCGCTCACGCATCCCTGTGCGTGTGCGAATCCACTCATCGGATGTATCAACCATCTTCTCGATGTCAAAGTTGGTAAGCACTTTTTCAGGGACATAAGAACCTGTCCCGATAATTTTAATCCTTTTCATCTGAAAATACCTTTTCATCCGCAGATTACGCAGATTATCGCAGATTAAAAAATAAACACTGGAGTTGAGTTGTGTAGAAGTTGAGTTGTTGAGTTGTTTAACTACTCAACCACTTAACTACTCAACTATTTAACTTATTGTAAATCTGTGTAATCTGCGTAATCTGCGGATAAATTAAGTTTTCTGTTCTTCCTTTTTTTTGGAAAAACTTACAATCTCCTTTAGCGCCATCAAGACCCCTCCTTTTTTAACCTCCGGAGGCTGTATATTCATATTAATCTCTATATCTTCCTGTATATGTGTGTTCACTTTCTTGTTTAAAAATTCACCTGCCTGCCTTATGGCGTTTTTTATCGCCTTTGGCGATGATGAGCCGTGGGCAATTATACATACTCCATTTACGCCGAGGAGGGGGGCGCCGCCATATTCTGAATAATCCACCTTTTTTTTAAACTCATCCAGATACGGCTTAACCAGAATATATCCCAGTTTGCTGCGCCAATTTTTGGTGAACACAGCCTTTAAAGATTTCCCTATCATATCCGCAAGACTTTCACTTACTTTTAGGGTTATGTTGCCGACAAATCCATCACTGACAATAACATCCGCAGTGCCTTTATACAATTCCTTTCCTTCCACATTTCCGATAAAATTGAGGGAGCTTTCCTTTAACATCCTGTAGGCTTCTTTCGTGGCTTCATTGCCCTTGTCCTCTTCCTCTCCGTTATTGATAATCCCGACTTTCGGATTCTCTCTTTCGAGGACATACCGTGCGAATACATGCCCCATGATTCCGAATTGAAAAAGCTGCCGCGGCTTGCAGTCTACATTCGCGCCTGCATCTATAAGAATGACAGGACCGTTTATGGTCGGCAATTGAACCGCTATTGCAGGCCGCTCGATTCCTTTCAGGGTGCGGAAAATAAGGGTTGCAGCAGCCATAACAGCCCCAGTATTACCTGCGCTGACAAAGGCATCCGCCTCGCCGCTTTTAACAAGCTCTACGCCGATTTTTATAGAGGAATCTCTTTTCCTGCGAAGGGCGACAGAAGGGGGTTCGTGCATTTCAATGACTTCTGAGGCATGTTTTATAGATAGTGGAAGTTTTTCTATGTTGTATTTCTTTAATTCCTCCGATATGACATCTTCTCTGCCAACCAGAACAATATCGGCGACGAACTCCCTCGATGCACAAACCGCCCCCTCAATTATTGCTGCCGGGGCATGGTCGCCCCCCATAGCATCTACGGCAATTTTCATTTTCAATTAAAATAGAACTCAGATGACACTGATTTTACGGATTCACACGGATTTTAATATTTTCAGCGTAAATCAGCCAAATCCGTGTCATCAGCGTTCTATTCCATTTTGTGGAGTTAAACCTCTTCCATCCGCAAAATCTCATTGCCCTTATACTGACCGCAGTGCGGGCATACCTGATGGGGCAGTTTAACTTCATGACATTGCGGGCATACCGACAGGCTCGGCAGGCTTAAAGCATGGTGAGACCTCCTCTTTCCCCTTCTTGATTTTGATACTTTTTTCTTCGGTACCGGCATATTCCCTCCCTTGTATAACTTACAACTTACAACTTACGACTTACAACTGTTGTCAGTTGTTAGTTGTCAGTTTTTTTATAGTTTTATCTTATTTAGCACTGCCAATCGCTCATCTATATCCTCTGCCTGGCAGTTGCACTTGCCTACATTCAAATTCTGACCGCACCGTTGACATAACCCGCGGCACTCCTCTTTACAAAGCGGTTTTATAGGAACGGATAATAAAATCTGGTCCATTACAGTCGGCAGAATATCTATCTTTTCCTCTGTATAATAAGAGATACCAAAATCGTCCTCTACAATCTCCATCTCCTCTTCGGTCGGTCTCTCTGTTTCTGGAAGATACTCGGTTGAAAATTCGGCATCAATCTGTTCTGTGAAAATTTCAAGACACCTGCTGCATGCAAATTCAAGGGCTGCCGAAACTTTTCCCGTTACATATATATCATTATCGCACTTGCTCAAAGAGCAGTGTATAACTACATCCTTAACTATCTTAAAGTCTTTCTTCTCGATAGCAAAAAACGAAGGGTCTTTTACAAAGTCAAGAACCAGCCCATCCTCGCCTATATCCTCGATGTCAATCCACAGACCTGCAGGGCTGGAATCGGATTTCTTCGCCTGACGAAACATTTTAAGAACAAAGACCTGATTTTTGACAGGATATACAGGATAAAACAGGATAATAAATATTCAAAAATTAATCCTGTAAATCTTGTTAATCCTGTCAAGTTTTTATAATCTATACATTAATAAAAAAACCTGGTAAATTACCAGGTTTAAATTCTTCCTGCTCAAACTTAAAATTTTAACCGCTCTTTTCAATATTATAACTTAATATATATCAATATATTCAGCTTCTGTCAAGGAATAATCCTTTCCCGTATCCAGATATGCTATAATACAGCCGTTATGCCTGATAATGAAAATAGTCTGCTATTAGACATCTCGATTACAAAAGATACCGTTTCTGTAATGGGCGATATGCCCTCGCCATACAGCCTGAGCCGATATTATCAGGATAAACTTATCAAAGAGGGAACTTTGCCTGTCAATGAGCTCATAGCCTACGGTTATGAGCTGTTCAACAATATCTTCTCCACAGAAAAGAGGAAAGAGGATATAAGGAATACACTATCCAATTTAAAGGATGATGAACGGCTTACCATCGCCATAAGGTCGGATGACCCTGAGATACACAACATACCATTTGAGATACTTAACAACAGCAGGAAAGAAGACGGTTTTCTATTAAAGAAAGGAAAAATCTCCATAGTAAGGGATATGCCTGCATTCGGCAAGAAGGTAATCCCTGCCCGTCCGCCCATCAGGATACTCATCCTTCTTTCCCTCCCCCTGAAGACTTATGAAGCCAATCCCATAGACCCGCTGAAGGAGCTTCATGTAATTTACAAAGCCCTCTCCGAATATATAAACAGCGGGCTTGTAGAGATAGATGTGGAGGAGAAGGTGAATATCCCTGTAGTCAGGGGGCGTCTCCTCAAGGGGCATTACCACATCGTCCATTTTACCGGACACGGCTCTGAGGGAGGATGCCTCGTCATAGAAGACGAGGATGATAAAAAAGAGGAAAAGCGTCTGACTGCCGAAGAGATGAAAAATCTCTTTGAAGGCTCTAATGTTTCTCTATTTTATTTTGATGCATGCGAGACTGCAAAGGCATCACCCTATACACCCTCCCTTGCCCAGCATATATATTCAGGCATCAGGGACTCATACATCATAGCCAATCTGGCGAGTGTAAAGGATGATACCCTGAATAGTCTGCGGGTCAGACTCAATACGGACTGGTGGAAGCCTGTAATCTTCTGCAGTCCGCAGAAAAGGATATTCAATCTGTCAAAGGGAGTAGAGAAGAAACATTTAAAGAGGGCCATCTACCGCCCGCCCCGGACAATAAAAAACTATGTGTATCGCTACGGTATTGTCAGGGAGGCATCTTCAAAGATAGAGGGAGAGAGCAATCATCTCGCGCTTCACGGCATCGGCGGCGCAGGGAAAAGCACTACGGCAGTATATCTCTCAGAATTCTTTGATGCCCGCTTCCGTCATATAGTTTTTATAGATGTGAAAAAGGAAGGGATAAACTCCCCTGAAGGTATTATGGGCATTATATTAAGGGAGTTTGAGATAGAGGGCATTATTGATACTAAAGAATATAATGGGCTTCACTTGATAAAACAATGGAGGCTTCTTAATGAAACAATCCATGACAGGTGGCTGCTTATCCTCGATAACCTTGAGATTATTCAGGATGAAAACGGCATTATTTTGGAAGGATTCCATAGGCTCATAGAGGAGATACTCAATACAGGAAGAGTTTTTACCATCTTCACCAGCCGTCTCATGCCCTTTTTTACGATAAGAAAGAGGCTTGAGCATATCCTTGATATCGGCGAATACACCGATGGAGAGATAGGCTTTCTCATCAGGGATACAGATGATGAAAGGAGGAGCTTCTTAATAAAAAATTATGATGCCATCAACGGAAATTTTGGAAAACACCCCCTCTCCCTCTCCCTTATTCTTGAGAAAAGGGATTTGACCATAGCCAATATATTTGAGGCAGGAGATATGAAGGAGACACTGGAGTTCTATAGGGCATACCTTGAAAAATACAGGCATGAGACAGAAATCCTCTTTTCCCTTAAATACCCCTTCTCCCTCATTCTTTTAAATAAGCTCTTTGGAGAGGGCTTTATCTTATTGCTCACCGAAAGACTGCGTATTCTAAAATTCGATAATAACCTTTATACCCCCTATCGGGTGATAACCTCATATTTTAAAGATGACTTTAAAACAGATGACCTGTCTATCTTAAAGGGGATATTGATGGAGAAGTTCCCTGATTTATCTAAAGATAACGCAGGTCTCTCTATCCCTGATATTATGAACATCCTGAATATTTTAAACGATTATTACGAAAAGACAGGGGACAGCAGTGTTGAAGAACATATTACGAATATATTTAATGGACTTAGTTCTATAGAAGATTTAAAAAGAAAATTGCCTAAAAATCTTTTAGAATCCATCATTAAATTATTGAGCAAGGAATCCAATAGAGATACTGAAAAATCCGCCTTAACCTATAATAACCTCGCTTTAGTTTATCTGGATAAAGGGGAGTATGACAGGGCAATAGGGCTTTTTGAAAAGGCACTGAAAATCAGTGAGGCAAAATTGGGATTAGACCATCCAAACACCGCCAACAGCTACAATAACCTCGCTTCAGTTTATCAGGCTCAAGGAGAATATGACAGGGCAATTGAGTTTTATGAAAAGGCACTGAAAATCTATGAGGTAAAATTAGGATTAGACCATCCAAACACCGCCGCTACCTACAATAACCTCGCAGGAGTTTATCAGGCTAAAGGAGAGTATGATAGGGCAATCTGGTTTTATGAAAAGGATTTGAAAATCAGTGAGACAAAATTGGGATTAGACCATCCGGATACTGCCGCCACCTACAATAACCTCGCTGTAGTTTATAAGGCTAAAGGAGAGTATAACAGGGCAATTGAGTTTCATGAAAGGGCTCTGAAAATTGATGAGGCGAAATTGGGATTAGACCATCCAAACACCGCCACCACCTACAATAACCTCGCTTTAGTTTATCAGGCTAAAGGAGAGTATAACAGGGCAATTGAGTTTCATGAAAAGGCTTTGAAAATCAGAGAGGCAAAATTGGGATTAGACCATCCAGATACTGCTAACACCTACAATAACCTCGCAGGAGTTTATCAAGCTAAAGGAGAGTATAACAGGGCAATTGGGTTTTATGAAAAGGCACTGAAAATTCGTGAGTCAAAATTGGGATTAGACCATCCAGACACCGCCTCCACCTACAACAACCTTGCTGTAGTTTATGAGGCTAAAGGGGATTATGACAGGGCAATTGGTTTTTTTGAAAAGGCACTGAAAATCTATGAGGCAAAATTGGGATTAGACCATCCAGACACCGCCGCCACCTACAAGAACCTTGCTACAGTTTATTATGCTAAAGGGGAATATGACAGGGCAATTGGTTTTTGTGAAAAGGCTCTGAAGATTTATAGTAAAAGTAAGAATTATAGAGATTTATTTTTGACATTTCCCCTTTTAATAGATGCTACTTCCCACCATCAAAAAATCAATCACATCAGGATAGCAGGCTATCTCCGTGATTTTCTACAGCTTTTTGAAATCTTCAGGGACAAGAACGATAAAACAGTCTTTGGTATTATTGGATTTTTTGCTCAAAACAAGACATTTGAGAGAATCTCGCCTGTGGAATTGAAAAAGTCTATGACAGATGACCTCTCAAAAAGACGGCTGGACAGCCTTTTGAATCTCATCCAATCAGTATCCCCTCTGTTTTCAAAAGAGGCTGTTTAGCGGAAAATTTATGGGCGTATTGACAGAATTACTAATCTGTAATACCCTTTTCACATAAGTAGACTGTAGATATTTTAATTGAGACGAGAGGCTGATATAAATTCAGCATGACAAACCAAAATGGCATTATAAGTATTTTCTATGAAAAGGTATAAAAATCCAAAAAAACTTACAAACAAAGAGATAATGGATGCATTAAAAAAGAACAGCGATATTTTGAGAAAATACAGCGTTAAGAGGATTGGTTTGTTCGGCTCTCATGTTAGAGGAGAGCAAAAAAAAATTAGCGATATAGATTTTCTTGTAGAATTTAAAAACCCGACCTTTGATAATTTTATGGACTTAATTTCCTCTCTTGAAAGTTTATTCAAAAAGAAAGTGGATTTAATTACCAAAGGCAGTTTAAGTCCTTATGTTCGTCCTTATGTTGAAAAAGAGGCTCAGTGGTATGAAATCTAACGAGATATTTCTAAATCATATTCTTGATGAAATAAAGTTTCTGATGAAAAGCACCGATTGGATATGAAATTTGTGAAATCCATTAAAGCAAAAAAAACGGAAGTATATCTTAAAAACGAGTTTTTTTTATCAAGTCATTAACTTTTGCAGAATAATCCCCTCCCTCAATCCATAATCGCTTACTGTCATCGTATCGAATCCGAGTATCTCCATTACTTTTATGACAATTACGGCGCCGGGGATAATTAGGTCTTCCCTTCCTTTTTCGAGCGCCGGGATATTTCGCCTCTCATTCAGTGTCATCGCTTTAAGTCTTTTTAATATATCCTTTACATTTTTTAACTCTAAAATATAGCCGTTGACCTTTGCAGGATTGTATGGATAGAGATTCAAATCCAATGCTGCAAGTGTTGTGATAGTTCCTGCCGTTCCAATTAATTCTAAATCTTGCATCTTGCATCTTGCATCTTGCATCTTATTTTTTACCTCTTTAACCTTATCGGTTATTACCTTTTCCAGAGCAATTAATTCTTTATCATCAACCGGGTCTTTTTTAATATGCCTTTCAGATAGGTGAACGACACCAAGGTCTGTCCCGACTGATTTAACCAGGCTTTTGTTTTCAGTAAGGACAAACTCTGTGCTGCCTCCCCCAATATCAAATATAATTGACCTCTTTATATCTCCCCTTAATCCCGAAAATACGCCCAAAATAGTTCTCCTCGCCTCCTCTTCCCAGGGGATAACCTCCAATTCAATGCCTGTTGCTTTCTTAACCCTTTCAATAAACTCAGACCTGTTCTTTGCCTCCCTTACAGCGCTGGTTGCAGCCACCCATATAGCAGAAGGATTGTATGCCGACGCCTCTTTCTTAAAGCTCAGAATCGTATTTATAGTCCTTTCCATCGCCCTCTCTATAAGAACCCCTCCTTTAGACAAACCCTCTCCAAGACGGGTAATCGCCTGATTGGAATAGAGAGCCGTAAAACTCTCCCCATTGCTTTCGGCAACCAAAAGCCTTACAGTATTCGTCCCCAAATCTATGGATGCAAAGACAGGCATACCTTTAAAAAATCCCCTTATAGTTTATATCTTCCCCTACAACTCTCCTCGCCGGAATTTTTTCCAAATCTTCAGTCTCTTGCCTCGCAGCATCTTATGGGTGAATTCGTTAAAGCTCTGCAGCCATGCCAATTTGCTTTCCAAAGGCATTTTCATATATTCTTTTATTTCCTCTTCGGATCGCGTATATTTTATTCCCTTACATTTCATAGCTATCTCCGCAAAATAATTTTTTTGACCTTTTTGAGCATTTCTATATCAAATATGTCTTGCGCCCTCTTTGCCTTTTGCTTCATTTTTATCAGGTCGTCTATGGAAATAACAGGGACTTTTATCCTTTTATCCTCTGTTTCAAGGGTGTT
>JACQEW010000249.1 GCA_016200365.1 Nitrospinota bacterium | reverse complement strand
AGGCAGCGATTACAGGACAGTTAAAGGTAGATATGTCAGGACAGATTAAGCCGCTCCTTGAGCAGCGGGATAATCTAACCAATCAAGAATTCCCTGTATGGAATAAAGAGATACAGTGGCAGATTAAAAAATATTATCCAGATAAAGAGGAGTTTGATGTATTAGGGACAATTAAAGAGATGGGGGTGATGGCAAAAGTATCCATCCCAAAGGCAAAGGCAAGGGAGTATTATCAGAATCCTGATTTACTTGTTACAAGTGCAGTGATTGGTATTTCCTCCACTGGCTCAAAAAAACCTCTTAAATTTACCCTTCAGGGACCAGAGGGGGATAGCTATAATACAAACAAGATTGTTGTTGCTGTTGTTGACCCTGTAACAGGAATGGAGCTTTTCTATGTCAAAGGCGGGTGTTTTCAGATGGGGGATACATTTGGAGATGGTGAAAATGATGAAAAGCCTGTCCATGAGGTATGTATTGATGATTTTTACATGGGGAAATATGAGGTTACACAAAGGCAATGGACAGGAATAATGGGAAGCAATCCATCAAAATTCGAAAACTGTGATGACTGCCCTGTTGAGAAAGTAAGTTGGGATGATGCACAGGAGTTTATAAACAAACTGAATGCAAAATCCCCCCCGCCCCCCTTTTCAAAAGGGGGGAATAATTTATCTCCCCCTTTGAAAAAGGGGGATAAAGGGGGATTTCGTCTTCCCACAGAGGCGGAGTGGGAATATGCGGCAAGGAGCGGCGGGAGGAGCGAGAAATATTCAGGGGGTAATAATATTGACAGTGTAGGATGGTATGATAAAAATTCAGGCATTAAAACTCATCCGGTAGGACAGAAGGAGGCGAATGGACTTGGGCTATATGACATGAGTGGAAATGTATGGGAATGGGTGCAGGATTGGTATGATGAGAACTATTACAAGAACAGTCCTAAAAATAATCCGAAAGGACCTGACAGCGGACAACGCCGTGTCCTTCGCGGCGCTTCATCGTTCAACGACCCGCGGTACTTGCGGGCATCTAACCGCTACAGGAACGTGCCAGCGGGGCGGACCTTCATCAACGGGTTTCGTCTCTCTGTTTCCGTTTCCGCCCAGTAGTTATTTTCTGATTTCTAATTTTCATGCTGGTTCAGGCTTGCAGCCTGAACCAAAACATTAATATTTAGGTTCAATCTACAAGATTGAACCAGCAGTTGTGGGCTATGTAGCGCGGGGGTTTATCCCCCGCAGCCGACCATAAAGGTCGGACCTACGGATTAATTTAATTTGTTATAATCAATTACAGGAGGTAAAAAAACATGAAAGACGAACAATTACTTGAACGGATTGCCATTAATCCCAAAATAATGGTTGGAAAACCTGTTATACGGGGAACACGGTTGACCGTTGAATATATTCTGAATCTGCTTGCACACGGCGAAACAGCGGAAGGAATAATAAAAGAGTATAAAGGACTTACCTGCGAAGACATTCAAGCTTGTATCCTCTTTGCGACCAAATCACTCGAGGATGCTACCTTCATGCCGTTGATAGTGGAGACAGCGTAAATGCGTTTTCTCGTGGATGAATGCACAGGTCCTTCTGTTGCCGAGTGGCTGCGAGGACAAAGGCATGAAGTATTCTCAGTGTATGACGAAGCACGTGGCATGGATGATGATAAAATCATTCATAAAGCCTTTGCCGAGAATTTGATTTTGATAACAAACGATAAAGATTTTGGAAAGAAGATTTATGTGGAGCGGCTTCCTCATCATGGTGTAATTCTCCTGCGACTTGAAGATGAACGGACTGTTATCAAGATTGAGACGCTCACACGATTACTTCGGAATTATTCTGAACAGTTGACCGGACAGTTTGTAGTAGTGACCGAGTCAAAGGTACGATTTGCCAGTAATAGGTAAGTTCTCAAATAACAATGAAACCATGAGACAGTGCGTATGTTAGTCTGTGTAAGTCTGCGGCTAAATGATTTTTGCTTATGATTGCAGCGATACATCAACCCCAGTTTGAACCAGCAGAGGCTGCAAGCCTGAACCAGCAGGAGGGGGTGCAGGGGGCTTGCCCCCTACCCGCGATAAAAATTTAATTTGTTGTAATCAATTACAGGATGTAAAACAAGATGAGAACCATAGAATATACAGCAACATTATTATCAGATGGACATTTATCTATGCCTAAAGAAATTAAGGAAGAATTAGGATTGGATAAAAATTCATTAGTTCAAGTAGCTATAGCAAAAAAAACTAAAGCAAAAAATAAATCAATAAAGGATTTTTTTATCGGATAAAAGGAATTACTATGGAAAATTGGTTGGAATGAATAAATCGTAGCAACAGGTCCCCTGATAGAACCCCTGATAGAATCAGTCAGGGGCAGGCATTGCGGGAATGACAATAGTGAGCTTTTGCTGGTTCAGGCTTGCAGCCTGAACCTAATATTTTGGTTCAATCTACAAGCCTGAACCAGCAAAAGGGGGTGCAGGGGGCTTGCCCTCTGCCTCAACATAAAATTAACAACGAGACAGAAATAAGGAGAAATAACATGGTGACAAAATTAGCAGAAAAAGATGCGTTGCTTGTAAAAGAGAGCCTTGAGTTTGAAAATAGCATTATGGAGCTTAGCCTTGTGGAATACAAAAGAAGATTAAAAGATTTTGAGCAGAAATATAACATGAAAACAAAGTCATTCCTTGAAAAATTTAATTCAGGTGAACTGGGAGATGACGAAGAGTGGTTTGACTGGCTTTTTGTGGTTAAGGCATACAATCATGTGAAAAACAGGATTGATAGAATTGCCATACTGGTTAAATGATACATTCCTATTTCAGAAGAGTCAGAGACAAGCTGAAAGAAATCTCACCACTGATAAAATCAGAGAATGTGACTCTTGATGTGGTTTCTGCTGATATGGGTATCCTCAAAGGAAGAATTGTTCTTTTGGATGGCTCTATTCTGGATTTTCGAGAGATAGTGTCCGCCGCAGAGCATGACTATCGCTTTCATTGGATGGATGAGGCAAACAAGCTCATTATAAGATGGGATACGGCGCCGCACCATAGACAACTCTCAAATTTCCCCTTTCACAAACATACAGGAAAAGAGGTGTATAATTCAGAAGAACTGGATTTTATAGGTGCGCTGGAATATATAAAGAAAGACTTGATTATTAGACTTCATAATAAATTTGTATAATGAAAATATGAATAACAATATTTTTACAGGATGTAAAACAAGATGAGAACCATAGAATATACAGCAACATTATTATCAGATGGACATTTATCTATACCTAAAGAAATTAATTATCAAGTAGCTATAGCAAAAAATAAATCAATAAAGGATTTTTAAAAATTGTTTGGTGCATGGAAAGATGAAAGAGAAGCGGAAGAAATAATTAATGAAATTTATTTTCTTCGTGTTCTTCGTGGTTTATAATGTTTTTTTGGTTGTGGCAAAGCCACGCTGTGAAATCTGTGGATAGAGGTATTTTAACATGAAAAAGGTAAGGGCTGCCGTAGTCGGCGTAGGACACATGGGGAGATACCATGTAGGTGTCTATTCGGAGATACCGGATGTCCGTCTTGCCGGGGTAGCGGATATTAACGAATCGAGGGGAAAGGAAATTGCAGAAAAATACAACACAGTATTCCATAAAGATTATAAAGACCTGTTTGGAAAAGTTGATGTCGTAAGCATCGCAGTTCCCACATCACAGCATTATAAAACCGCCAAAGATTTCCTCGAGGCGGGAATCCATGTTCTGGTAGAGAAGCCCCTGACGAAAAGCATTGAAGATGCGAGGGAGTTGTTTGAGATTGCGGAGAAGAAAAATCTTACCCTCCATGTCGGGCATGTGGAGAGATTCAACGGCGCAGTCCATGAGTTAAAAAAGATTGTTGATAACCCGCTTTTTATAGAGTGCAGGAGGCTCGGTCCGTATGACCCGAGGATTCAGGATGACGGGGTTATTATGGACCTGATGATTCATGATATAGACATCATACTCAATCTTGTAAATTCAAGGGTAAAAAATATAAATGTAGTCGGCAGGACAATTTTTTCCGATAAGGATGACCTCTGCAATGTGCAGATTGAATTTGAAAACGGATGTATTGCAAATATAACTGCAAGCAGGGCGACACAGCATAAGATAAGAACTCTCGCCATAACGCAGAAGGATAAATATATATTCCTCGATTATACGAATCAGGATATTCATATCCACAGGCAGGCATCTACCGAGCATTTCCTTACAAAGCAGGAGCTCCGGTATAAGCAGGAGTCCTTGATTGAGAGGATATTCGTCCACAGGGAAAATCCGCTCAAGCTCGAGCTCAGACACCTCATTGATTGTGCTGCCAATGGAGCAAACAGGATGGTATCGGCGGATGAGGAGATATATTCGCTCCAGATCGCCCTTGAGATAGTGGAAAAGCTCAAAAGAGCAAAGACCTGATGAATAGAACACGGATAACACAGATTGACACAGATAAAGAAGAAATTAGAAATCAGAAGCAAGAAGCAAGATTCTTTCTTGCCTCTTACATCTTGTCTCTTGCATCTTGTTCCATAATCTGTGGTAATCTGTGGATGAAAGGATTTTTGGATGGAAAACGGCATTAAGCGGCTGGGATTGATTGCAGGAAGCGGAAGCCTCCCTGCTATACTCGCCAGCGAAGCAAGCTCAAGCGGGGCCCAGGTAATTTCAATAGCCTTTACCGAGGAATCGGCAAAACTGCTCAAACCCTTTTCCGCATCTGTGTATCACTATGGCGTAGGGGAAGCGGGAAAAATACTCAAATGCCTGAAGAACGAAGGGGTGAGGGATGTAGCGCTGGTCGGAAAGGTTGAAAAGAGGTTTTTATTCCAGAATTTCAAATTTGATTTAAGGGCAATAAAGATTTTGAGCCGCTTGAGAAATAGAAACGATGATACAATTATGCACGCCATTGTAAATGAGCTGGAGAGGGAAGGAATAAATGTGGTTGATCAGATGCTATTTTTAAAAAGACTGTTTCCGTCAAAGGGAGCTTTAACAAAGAATATTTCCAATGACAGAGAAAATAAAGATATAGAATATGGATTAAAAATTGCTAAAGATATTGCAGGGCTTGATATTGGTCAGACTGTGGTTGTTAAGGATAGGGCTGTATTGGCAGTAGAGGCTATTGAAGGAACAGATGAAGCTATTCAGCGGGGATGCGGACTGTGCAACGGCGGTGCTGTTGTGGTAAAAGTGGCGAAACCCAAGCAGGACCCCAGATTCGATGTCCCTACTATAGGCGTAAAAACAATAGAGACCATGATTAAGGGGAAGGCGTCTGCACTGGCAATCGAGGCAGATAAAACGATGGTAGCCGGCAGAGATGAAGTGATAAAGACGGCAGAGGAGAACGGAGTGTCAATTACGGCAGTGTAATAATGAGCACCAGAACACCAGAACACAGTGCACCAGTAGAAATAAACTCATTGTGTCTGGTGCGCTGGTGCTCTGGTGACTGGTGCACTGTAATTTTATGAACGAGAAATACATGAAGCGGGCTATAGAATTAGCCCTAATGGCAAAGGGGAGAACCAGCCCCAATCCGATGGTAGGCGCTGTTATTATAAAGGGCGGTAAGATCGTCGGCGAGGGTTATCATAAAAAGGCAGGTACGCCCCATGCAGAGATTAATGCCCTCGATGCAGCAAGTAAGAGTGCAAAGGACGGCATAATGTATATTAATCTCGAGCCGTGCTGTCATCAGGGGAGGACCCCGCCATGCACAAAGTCCCTGATAAAGAGCGGTTTGAAAAAAATTGTCGTCGGTATGATTGACCCGAATCCTCTTGTATCGGGCAAGGGTATAAAGGAATTAAAGGATGCGGGTATTCAGGTTTCGGTCGGATTATTAGAGAAAGAATGCAGGAAAATTAACGAAGTTTATATAAAGTATATTACGACCGGAACACCTTTTGTTCTGTTGAAAGTAGCTATGAGTTTGGATGGAAAGATTGCCACACATACAAAGGATTCTAAATGGATTACAGGCAAGCCTTCAAGAGACAGGGTACATCAATTAAGAGACGAGGTAGATGCTGTAATGGTAGGAATAGGAACGGTATTGCAGGATGACCCAAACCTTACCGTTTCTTTGAAAAAGAAAAAGGTAAATGACCCGATCAGGATAATTGTTGACAGCAGTTTAAGGATTCCATTGGATGCTAATGTCTTTAAATCCCCCCATAATCCCCCCTTTAGAAAAGGGGGGAGAGGGGGGATTAGAGTCATAATTGCCGCTGCAAAGAGGGCGGATGATAAAAAGGTGAACGAATTAAAAGAAAAAGGTGTTGATGTCCTGATAATCGAGGGAAACGAAGAGAGGGTCAATCTCTTAAAGTTAATGGAAGAATTGGGCAAAAGAGAGATTGCCGGTGTAATGATCGAGGGAGGCTCGGAGCTTAACTCCTCTGCCATAGAAGCGGGTATAGTTGATAAGGTGATATTCTTTATCGCACCGCGAATAATCGGCGGGAAAGACGGCATATCCTCCGTAGGCGGGAGAGGGATTGTAAAGTTGGAAGATTCTTTAAATATCCGTGATGTAAATGTTGATAGGATAGGCAGTGATATTGTTGTGGAAGGATACCTCGGGAAAAATTTCTAATTTCTAATTTCTAATTTCCAAAATTGGGAATTGGGAATTAGAAATTTATTTATCTATGTTTACCGGAATTATTGAAGAGATTGGAGTGGTGAAAGAGATTGGCAGGAGGGGAGATAATCTCAGGCTTGCCATTGGTGCAGATACAATAATGGATGATTTAAAGGAAGGCGACAGTGTAGCAGTAGACGGTATCTGCCTGTCTGTTGTGCCCTCCGCTTATAAATTGGGGGGATTTGAGCTGGATGTATCGGAGGAAACTGTGAAAAGGACTACTATCAAATCGTTTAAACCTAAAAGAAGGGTTAATCTTGAGAGAGCTGCAAAAATAGGGAGCAGGCTGGGAGGTCACATCGTTACAGGTCATATTGATGGAATAGGCGAAATAAAAAAACCTGTCCCGTTATATCTTAAAACGGGATTCGATAAAACCGAAGATGGAGGTTATTTAAGTATAACCTTGCCCCCTGATTTGATGCGATACATGGTTCACAAAGGCTCTGTGGCAGTAGACGGCATAAGCCTTACTATAGCAGAGTTGAATTATGATTCTATTACTATTGCAGTGATCCCTCATACTATAAAAATGACCACCCTTGGGGAAAAAACGATAGGTGATAGGGTGAATGTAGAGTGTGATATAATAGGAAAGTATGTGGAAAAATTTGTTAGTTCTATGCCATTACGAGATGACAAAATAAATAGAGAATTTTTGGTAGAACATGGGTATACATAGATAAATTTCCACGACCCACTTTCGTGGGTGCCCCGAATTTCCAATTTCCAATTAAGGAATTTTGTTTTTTTATTTTTAATTAGGAATTAGGAATTGGGAATTGGGAATTTAATTGATGTTATATGGGTATGCACTTTAATACAATCGAAGAAGCAATAGAAGACATAAAAAATGGTAAGATGATTATCCTCGTGGATGATGAGGACAGGGAAAACGAAGGGGATTTAATGATTGCTGCAGAGAAGACTACGCCCGAGGCGATAAATTTCATGACAAAGCACGGCAGGGGTTTAATATGTCTCTCCCTTACGCCGGAGAGGGTGGACGAGCTTAATCTGCGCATGATGGTCAGCAATAACGAATCCAGATTCGGGACAGCCTTCACTGTTTCCATTGAAGCAAGACACGGCGTAACAACAGGCATATCTGTCCATGACAGGGCTGCCACCATCCTTACTGCTATCTCCCCAAAAACGAAGCCGGAAGACATGGTAAGTCCGGGCCATATCTTTCCCTTGAGGGCAAGAGAGGGCGGGGTTCTGGTAAGGACAGGACAGACAGAGGGCTCGGTAGATATGGCACGGCTTGCAGGACTATATCCGGCAGGGGTTATATGCGAAATTATGAATGACGACGGAACTATGGCAAGGGTTCCGCATCTGATGAAATTTGCAAAGGAGTTCGGATTAAAGATTGTAACCGTAAAGGACCTCATTGAATACAGGATGAAAAGAGAGTCCTTTGTGAGAAGGGCTGCTGAAACTAAACTCCCCACAGATTACGGTGAATTTAAAGTCATTGCCTTTGAAAATACAATAAACGATTTTATACATCTTGCCTTGATAAAAGGGGAAATTACACAGGATAAGGACATACTCGTGAGGGTTCATTCCCAGTGTCTTACAGGCGATGTATTCGGCTCTCACAGGTGCGACTGCGGCGAGCAATTGCACATGGCTCTTGAAATGATAGAAGAGGCAGGAACAGGCATTTTATTATATTTGTATCAGGAGGGCAGGGGTATTGGTCTTATCAATAAGCTGAAGGCTTACGCACTCCAGGACCAGGGAAGGGATACTGTTCAGGCTAATGAGGAACTTGGCTTTAAGCCTGACTTGAGAGACTACGGCATAGGTGCCCAGATTCTCGTAAATCTCGGCGTAAAGAACATAAAGTTAATAACAAATAACCCTCGAAAAATTATAGGGCTGGAAGGATACGGACTTCACATTGTAGAGCGGGTTCCTATAGAGACCCGTCCTAAAAAGGATAATGTAAAATATCTGGAGGTAAAGAGGAAGAAGTTGGGACACCTATTAAGTTAATGAGTTGATGAGTTGATGAGTTTTAACTCACTAACTCACTAACTAATTTTGAGGAGGTTTTATGCCGGAGACAATTCAGGGTAAGTTAGATGGAAGCGGTTTGAAATTCGGGATAGTCGTCAGCAGGTTCAATGATTTTTTGACCAAAAATCTTATAGACGGCGCTATAGACGCATTGACAAGACACAGCGTCAAAGACAGCGATATTAAGCTGATAAAGGTTCCGGGTTCCTTTGAAATACCTTATGCTGCCAAGATACTTGCATCGTCAAAAAAATACGATGCAGTAATATGCCTCGGCGTCATCATTAGGGGAGATACGGCTCATTATCAATATATATCTTCAGAGGTGACGAAGGGGATTGCCGCCATATCGCTGGAGACAGGGGTGCCTGTAATTTACGGCGTCCTTACTGTCGAGAATATCGAGCAGGGCATTGAAAGGTCAGGCACAAAATCCGGCAACAGGGGCTGGGATGCAGCAATAAACGCAATCGAGATGGTGAACCTGTATAAACAGATAAAATAACAGCTATCCACAGATTTTACAGATTCACACAGATTATGGAACAAGATGCAAGAGACAAAATGTAAGAGGCAAGAAAGAATCTTGCTTCTTGTTTCTTGCTTCTGATTTCTAATTTCTTCTTTATCTGTGATAATCTGCGTAATCTGTGGATAGTCTTTTGCTTTTTGAAAAATGACGAAGAGAAGAAGGGCGAGGGAGCTTGCTCTAAGAATCCTCTATCAGTGGGATATACAAAAAGGAGATATTGATTCTCAAATAGAGGATTTCTGGAAACAAAACCCTGCACATACCGATGTCCAATCTTTTGCTGCAAGAATAGCAAAGGGCGCTTATAAGCACATCAAAGAGATAGATTCAATCATAGAAAGATTCAGCGAGAACTGGGCGATGGATAGAATAAGCGTTGTGGATAAAAATATAATGAGAAGCTCCATATATGAGATGTTATATGAAAAGGATATACCGTCAAATGTCTCTATCAACGAGGCGATAGAAATTGCCAAGAAATACAGCACAGAGGACTCCGGTCAGTTTGTAAACGGGATTCTGGACAGGGTAAAGAGGGAACTGGAGTGCGATAAGAACAAAGACCTGATAGAACACGGATGACACGGATTTAACGGATTTTCGCAGATTAAAATAAAAGAAGAATTGAATAATGAAAAATGTTAAAAATAAAAACCATCCCTCAGGAGTTTTTAAAAATCGAGGCGGAGCTGATTGCCGTATCTCTCTTTAAAGATGTGATACCCCTTAAAGGCGATGCCGGGTATATTGACTGGATATTAAGCGGGCAGATTTCAAGCCTTATAAAAAAGAAAAAGGTGTTCGGAAATTTTAAAGAGACCGTGCTTCTATCGAGTTTAAATAAATTCCCTGCAGAGAAGATACTCCTGATAGGCTTTGGAAAGGCAAGTAATCTTACCTCTCCAAAGCTTTCTTATATATTTTCAAATATTATAGATGTCGTCTCTATGATGAAGGTTAGAGACTTCGGTATTTCGGTCTGTATAAAGGGAATCTCCGATTCGGAATACAGCAGAATAGCCGTGGATATGTTAGAAGGGGTGATGAAGGGGTTCAGCAAAGTGCCGCTATCGGAGGATTATACGGTAAAAATTGCAGAAGAGGACAGGAGAAGGTTTTTGATGCTGAACAGGATGATAAGACAATCGGCAGAGGGTTTTAAGGATAAATATCATATAGTTCTGGAAGTCTAATGAAAAACAGTTAAAAGTTAAGAGTGAAGAGTTAAGAGTTAAAAAAATCCTTAATTCTTAATTCTTCATTCTTAATTCTTCATTCTTTAAATGAGATACGCAATATTTTCGGATGTCCACAGCAATTTAGAGGCATTTCAATCCGTTTTGCAGGAGATTGAGAAACTGCATGTAGATAAGAGGCTCTTTCTCGGTGATATTGTAGGCTATGGTGCAAACCCGAATGAGGCGATAGACTTGCTAAAGGGGACTGCCGATGTAACGCTGGCAGGAAACCACGATTTTGCTGCCATTGATATGACGGATGTCAGTTATTTTAATCCGCACGCAAAGGAGGCTATCCTGTGGACAAAGGATGTATTAACACCTGCACATAAAGAATTCCTGAAAGGTCTTCCTGTAGATACGGTTGTAGACAGCATCACCCTCGCCCATTCCTCGCCTAAAGAGCCTCAGATGTGGCACTATATCTTTAATATCTTCGATGCGATAGAAAATTTTGAGTATTTCAATACCCGGCTTTGCTTCATAGGACACTCTCATCACCCTGTTGTCATCGAGAGAAATTCGGAAGGCAAGACGAATGCCTCAAAGGACCAAATCATACAGTTGAACGAAGCATCAAAGTATATCATCAATGCAGGGAGCGTGGGACAGCCGAGAGACAAAAATCCGCAGGCGTGTTTTGTAATTTATGACAGCGGGAATATGACAGTAGAATTTAAGAGGGTCCAGTATGATATTGCCTCTGCTCAGGAGAAGATGAGAAAAGAGGGACTCCCCGACTACCTGATTGAGCGGCTTGCCTACGGAAAATAGGAAAAACTCAAAGATCAAAACCTGAACACGAATAACACTAATAAACGAATTACACAAATACTTTGTTGCTATTTTAATCTGTGAAATCTGTGGATAAATGGTATTTTAAGATGAAAAAGGCAAAATGTCCTCTCTGTAAAACTGAGTTTGAATGGGATAATAGTGAATTTAGACCATTCTGCTCAGAGAGGTGCAAGCTCATAGATTTGTGGCACTGGGCTGGGGAGAAATATTTTATCCCTGGAAAGAAAATTGATACCTACGGTGTGTCGGTAGAGGAGATAATGAAGAATAAAAATTAGATTTACCTACTCCTATCAACTCCAACCCTCTTGCAGAATCTATCAAGGGGGCAGATGCTGCAATAAGGGGAGATGGGTTTGCAGAGGTTCTGTCCGTAGGTTACCAGAAGGTTGTTTATAATCAGCCAGTATTTTGGGGGGAGTTTTTCTCTGAGAGCAAATTCAGTTTCTTCAGGTGTCTTTGTCTTTACATATCCCCACCTGTTCGTTATCCTGTGGACATGGGTATCCACACAGATACCCGGTTTTTTGTAGCCCAGGGTAACAACTAAATTCGCCGTCTTCCTGCCTACGCCTCTAAATTTTAAAAGCTCGTCTATGGTATCGGGGACTCTTGAATTATGCCTGTTTATAAGCTCCCGGCATAATAAGAGTATGTTTTCGGTCTTCGTTCTATAAAAGCCTACAGGATAGATAGCCCTCTCTATCTCTCTTTTTGTAAGTCTGACCATCGTCTCTGGAGTATCCGCCATAGAAAAAAGTCTCTGTGAGGCAGCAGATGTGGTCTCGTCCTTTGTCCTGAGACTCAAGATACAACTTATGAGAACTTTAAAGGGAATCTTTTTGTCTTCATGGTAAGCCTGTCGAACCATTGAAATCCGGGTTACAATCGGATCTTTCCATTTTTTAACCTCTTTTTTTAAAATCTTTATGACAGCGTGGATAAAGCTATTGTCCATATATGGAAATTATAAAATTAGCCACGAATGAACCCCGTTAGAAATTCGCTACAAAACGGATATTCACTAGATGTTACTCCAACCCCTGCGAAGAAGATTTCTAACGGGGTGAACATGAATTAACACTAAAAATTTCAAGACCCAATACCGCTTTCGATTTCACGATTCTATAATTCCGAAACGCATCCCATTATCTTTAAGGAAAGCCTCAAGATTTAAGTGGTCAATGTTAAAAGCCCTGCAAACAGCCGGAATCTTTTTGGTTGACGAAATTTTCTCCTGACTAACAACATATACAACTGTATTTTTTCCAAATAAATTTTCTTCTGATTTCTCCATAGCTTACCTCTAAGTCAGTCGTCAAATTAAATAACCCCCTGCATGCTTCTAGTATTTCTAACAATTGCCATGATTCAAGAATTGTAGGCGTCCCGCCGCCAAAAAATATGGATATACACTCATAATCTTTCAGGACTGATGAATAAAGGAAAATCTCATTTTTAAGTGCCTCCACATATTCATCATAAATCCCATCCATACCACTATAAGAATTAAAGTCGCAATAGTTACACTTTTTAATACAGAAGGGTATATGAATGTAAATCCCTAAATTTTTTCTCATTTTTCTATTATATCACTTATTATCTGAAAATTACCCCTCACCCTGCCCTCTCCCCTATGGGGAGAGGATTAAGGAGAGGGGCACATTTTTCTTGCCGAACGAAAAAAATAATGTTAAAAAATAAAATATGATAAAGGCATATAAAGGAATTCTGCCAAAGATACATGAAACTGTATTTATAGAGGAAAGCGCCCGGGTTATCGGCGATGTGGAGATAGGGGAATACTCCAGTGTGTGGTTCAATGCGGTTGTTCGTGGTGATGTAAATTATATAAGGATAGGAAAGAAGACAAATATTCAGGATGGAAGTCTCCTCCATGTAACAAATAAGACCTATCCATTATTTTTAGAAGATGAAGTTACAATAGGACACGGCGTTATCCTTCACGGCTGCAGAATAAGGTCGAGATGCCTTATAGGTATGGGTGCATTGGTTCTGGATGGTGCAGAGGTTGAGGAGTTCTCCATTGTTGCAGCAGGCTCGGTTGTAACAGAAAAATCCGTGATACCCTCAGGCTGGCTCTCAGTCGGCACTCCAGCAAAACCAAAGAGGAAGCTTACAAAAGAGGAAATGGATAAAATAATTCAATACGCTGAAAATTATGTTGAGTATATGAAAGATTACAAGTGAATATACCGTCAATAACTCTTTAGGTATTATCCCGAAAAATGCGTGAAGGTAGCCGCACCCTTTACGGGTGCGTTACTTACCGATAATTTATTCGCATTTTAAGTGCATTCAATCGCAGGCTAAAGCCTGCGGCTACCAGGGTTTTTAAAATTCACGCATTATTTGGGATTATGATATAATTTAAACATGAATCTTATCAAATATGACCGTCATGCACGAAGAAGGATGAAAGAACGTGGAGTTACAGAGGAAGAGGCAGGGATAGCGATAAATGAACCAGAGTATATGGAACCAAGTATTAAAGGAAGAAAAAATGCCTATAAATTTATAAATGGCAGATTTTTAAGGGTTACCTTTAAAGAGGAATATGACCATATCCTTGTTATTACAGTTACAGTAAGAAAAAAGCCATTTAAGGGAGAAATATATGAAAATAGAATACAGTAAGGATGTTGATGCTTTATATATCAGACTTAGAGAGGCGAAGATTGCCGATTCGAGAGATATAGAGGAAGGGGTAACTGTTGACCTCGATGAAAATGGGCACATAGTTGGAATTGAAATTCTTGATGCCAGCGAAAGACTTAAACTTTCAGAACTTGTTAATGTTTCCATTGAAAACCTTCCGCTTGAAAAAGTTACCACTTCATAATAATAAGTTCAGATAAAGATGAATCTCCGTAGCAACAGGTTTAAAAACCTGTTGCTACAGATAATAAATGCAAGTTTGCAAGCCTGACCCCCATTTTCTCGAAATAGGACATTTCAGCTTGCAATAGAGGATGAGGTTGAAAAGATATCCAAAGGAGAAGAAATAGGAGAATTTAAAAGGGGAGATTTAGCAGGATTCCAAGTTCACAAATTTAAGTTTAAAGGACAGGAGTATTTAATTGCCTATCAAAAACAAAGAGATGATATTGTCTTTTACATTATAGGCACACATGAAAACTTTTATCGAGAATTAAAACGCTATATAAAGTAAGGGAGGGTTTATGCATACCATAACAGCAGAAAAGGTTTATAGGGAAATTTTAGAGATGCCATTAAAAGAGAGAGAAAAATTATTTACTGTTATAGCCAGACAGGGATTTGAGAAAGAATTTTACACGCATGACGAGGTATTTGACGATATTAGGCGTGAACCATTTACAATAAAAGAGGCAGCAGAATATCTTGAGGTGGCAGAAATTACAGTTAGGAGATGGGTTAAAACAGTAGGTCTAAAGGCAAGGAAGATTGGAAAAAATATTGTATTTGATGTAGACGACTTAAAGGCTTTTAAGAGACAGAAGAGACCTTAAATTTTAAACACTCTGAAGATATTAAATCGTATAGCATTGATTTTCTTGGTTTTTCCGGTTAGCCTGTTCACCTATTAAGATAATCCTTCAGTGCGTCTTCCCAATGTCTTATTTGATAATTTGCTGTATTTTTAAATTTGCTGCAATCTAAAACTGAATAGACAGGTCTTCTGGCTGGACGATTGAGTTCTTCCGAGGTTATCGGCATCACTTCCACTCCTTTTATTTCTGCAAATTCCAGAATCTTTTTTGTAAATTGATACCATGAGCATTCGCCGCTGTTAGTAATATTGAATATCCCCCTCACCCCTCCTCTCTCCCCAATGGGGAGAGGAGATGAGAAGGAATAAGAGATTAATTTTTCAATTGCATGGGAGAGGTCTATTGTATATGTTGGCGAGCCTTTCTGGTCATTGACTACTTTTATGATTTTATTTTTATCCGTCTGTCTGAGAATAGCCGATATGAAATTATTTCCGTTCTTTCCAAAAAGCCATGATGTTCTTATTATAATGAAATCCTTTAAAATATCCTGAACTGCCTGCTCCCCTTTTAGTTTGGAGTCTCCGTAAACACTTATGGGGCTTGGTATATCATCCTCCAGATAGGGAGTCCCTTTTTTGCCATTGAATATATAATCCGTGCTGATGTAAATAAGTTTAGCCTTTATCTCTTTACATCCAATCGCTACATTTTTTGTCCCTTCTGCATTTACCTTTAATGCCGTTTCGGAATGGCTCTCACAATCATCTACCTTTGTATATCCGGCAGTATGAATTACTATATTGGGTTTTGTGTCAGTCAAAAATCGTATTGTTTGAGGATAATCTGTAATATCAAAATCGCTTCTTGCTGCCCCCCTCACCTCAATCCTCTCCCCAGTGGTGAGAGGAGAACAAGAAGAAAGAATGTTTAAGAGGTCGCTCCCCAGCATCCCCTTTGCACCTGTAACAAGTATTTTCATAACATGAGCAATGAGCAATGAGTGACGAGTTTTTTTACTCATTGCTTTGCACTCGTTGCTCATTGCTCAATCTATACTCTCCGCTCTTTATCCTCTCCCACCATTCCCTATTATCAATATACCACTGAATAGTCTTTTGAATAGCCTCTTCAAATTTATATTTCGGCTCCCATCCAAGCTCCATCTTAATCTTTGTCGAATCTATGGCATACCGCCTGTCGTGTCCCTGCCTGTCTTTCACAAACTTTTTTAATGACTGCGGTTTGTTTAAGATATTCAAAATTATATCGGTAATCTCCAGATTTGTTTTCTCGGTATTTCCGCCTATATTATATATCTCCCCCGCCTTCCCTTTTTTTAAAACAGTATCTATTGCACGACAGTGGTCATCTACATACAGCCAATCCCTTATATTCAACCCGTCTCCGTATATAGTCACCGGCTCATCCGATAGTGCATTGGTTACGAATAGGGGTATCAGTTTCTCGGGGAATTGATAGGGGCCGTAATTATTCGAGCAGCGGGTTATAATTGCAGGGAGGTTATAGGTCTTGAAATAAGACCTTACCAATAAATCAGCCGATGCCTTGCTTGCGGCATAAGGGCTGTTGGGTCTTAATGCAGACCTTTCCGTAAAAAGACCTATAGGCTCTAAAGAGCCATAAACTTCATCTGTTGATACCTGAATGAACCGCGGGATTTTGTTCCTTCTCGATGATTCGAGGAGTATCTGTGTGCCTGCTATATTTGTCCTCAAGAAAGGGGAAGGGTCGTTAATGCTCCTGTCAACATGGGATTCGGCGGCAAAATTTATAACAGCATCTACCCCGTCTTTTAAAAGAAAATCAACTACATTGAAATCGGCTATATCTCCGTGGATAAACTGATACCTCGCATCTCCTTCTATATCCTTTAGATTTTCTAAATTGCCGGCATAGGTCAGTTTGTCCAGATTTATAATGCTGTCTTCAGGATGCTCCCTTAAATAAAACCTGATGAAATTCGAGCCTATAAATCCTGCTCCGCCTGTAACAAGTAATCTCATCCGTCTTTCCTGCTCCAATCGTAAGGGATATTATTTTTGTGCGGGTCAATGCGGAATTCGTCGGGTGTTTTGTAATTGTAAGGCTCGGTAGGGCAGTTTATCACAATCGCCTCTTCTACACCTATACCTTTAAAACCGTGAAAAACCAGACGGGGTATATGAAGCAGGATTGGGTTATGCTCACCCATGAAAAACTCATCGATCTTTCCCTTTGTCGGAGAGCCTTCCCTGTCGTCATATAAGACCACCTTTACCATCCCTCTAACTACGACGAAATTATCGTTCTGAACCTTGTGATAGTGCCAGCCTTTTACCACGCCCGGATAGACAGCGGTCATATAAACCTGCCCGAACTTCTCGAATATATCTTCGTCGCAGCGGAGCATCTCCATCAGTCTCCCCCGCTCATCTGCTATGACCTTCAATTTTTTTATCTTAACCCCTTCAATCATAAGAAAAAAATTTGTGTAATCTGTGGTTACAGTATTCCCACCTTGCTCGAATCGCCGAGCATAAACCTGTATGCCTTAGGTTTTAAAGGGGATGCAGAGACCTCTACATTCTTGCCTATCAAGCTGTCCTCTATTCTCCCCTTTATTCCTTTTATAACGCTGTCTTCCAGCACTATGCTGTGCTCAATCTCGCTGTCCTCAATCCTCACATCATGCTCTATAGAGGTAAATGGACCGACAAAGGAATTTATAATCTTTGTATTGTTCCCGATTATAGCAGGACCTCTTATCACGCTGTTTATTACCTCAGCCCCTTTACTTATCACAACCTTGAATTCCACCTTTGAATTGCTGTCAACGAATCCATTTATCTCCGTCGTCAGTGTATCCAGCACCATCCTGTTAGCTTCTAACATATCCTCCAGCTTCCCTGTATCTTTCCACCATCCGTTGATAATATGGGACTGGACATTATAACCGTGATTTATAAGATATTGAATTGCATCTGTTATCTCCAACTCATTTCTCCATGAAGGTTTAATATTTTTAACCGCCTGAAAAATATTTTTATCAAAGAGGTATACGCCTACCAGCGCCAGGTCGCTCTTCGGCTCCTTTGGCTTCTCCTCCAATCGCACAACCCTTCCGTGAGACAGCTCTGCAACTCCAAATTGCTGGGGATTTGTTACTCTGGCAAGGAGAATCTGCGAATTCGCCCCGTTCCGTCCGAATTCCTCAACTAAATTTGTTATCCCCCCTGTAATCAGATTATCGCCGAGATACATAACAAAGGGGTCATCTTTGATAAAATCTTCGGCGATGAGGACTGCGTGTGCCAATCCACGGGGTGCATCCTGCTCGATGTAGGTAATATCCACACCCCATCTGGAGCCGTCGCCGGCTGCTGCCTTTATCTCGTCCTTTGTGCCTCCTACGACTATGCCTATATCGCTTATCCCTGCATTTTTTATCGCCTCGATGCCGTAAAATAATATCGGCTTATTTGCTATCGGCACCAGTTGTTTTGCATTGGTGTGAGTTATCGGTCTGAGCCTCGTGCCCTCCCCGCCGCTTAATATAAGACCTTTCATATTTCACTCCAGGGAAATTATAAAAAATTTGCCACAGATTTTCACAGATATACACAGATAAAAAAAGGCAGGAAAAAAATAATTTTCTTAGGTTTTTTGTTTTTCTCAATCTTCATAATCTGTGTTAATCTGTGTCCATCTTCTATGT
>JACQEW010000248.1 GCA_016200365.1 Nitrospinota bacterium | reverse complement strand
CAGGAATTCAGGGCATTTCAGAACCTTGTATATGATAAGGCAGGGATATTCTTATCTGACATAAAAAAGAACCTCCTTAATAATCGTCTGCAGGGCAGATTAAGAGACCTTCGACTATACAGTTTTAATGAATATTATAAGCATGTCCTTAAAGATTCGGAGGAACTCAAGAAATTTTTAGATGCAGTTACAACGCACGAAACCTCATTCTTCAGAGACCCCAGGGTTTTTGATGCCTTTGCCTTAAAGATATTGCCTGAAATTGCAGGAAAAAAAAAGAGCGGACAGAAAATTCGCATCTGGAGCGCTGCATGCTCTACTGGAGAGGAGCCCTATTCCATTGCCATTGCGGTTTTAGAGACCGCTACTGAAAGGGATGCGATTATATATGCTACCGATATAAGTATTGGAAGCCTGAATGATGCAAAGGAGGGAAGATATGGGGCAGACAAGCTTGTAAATCTTAAAGATGCTCTAATAAAGAATTACTTCTTAAAAGACGGCGATGTCTATAAAGTAAGCCATAAAGTTAAGGGATTAGTCAAATTTATTCATTATAATCTTAAAGAGCAGTTTCAAGAGGATAATATTGATATAATCTTCTGCAGAAATGTGCTGATATATTTTGATAAGGAGAACAAAAGGAGTGTGATAAAGGAATTACACCGTTGTCTGACAGACGGAGGGTATCTATTTTTAGGCGGCGCTGAAAGCCTGCAGGATTTCCAGACAGGTTTTAAGTATATAGCGCCATCTATATATAAAAAAGAGTAGGCAGTAGGCAGTAAGCAGTAGGCAATAGGCAATAGGCAGTGGGCAGTAGGTAAATCGTAAATCGTTGCCAACTGCTAACTGCCAACTGCCAACTTCATTTTGCCTATTGCCTACTGCATACTATCTTTCAAAAAGGGAGGGAATTTATGTTTAAGAATATGAATATCGGGAAAAAGATTACAGTCCTTTTTACAGCGGTTCTTATTATCAGTTTTATTATCAGTTTTTTTATATCAAAAAAGGGTATTGAAAATGACGCCCATGAGGCGATTGTATCAAAGGCGAGGGCGATAACCATAGAGGCTGAGAATGCAAGAAACTATACGGCAGCATTGAGGGGGCAGCACAGCGTATTCTACGAAGAGGAATTGCTAAAGGATTTAAAAAAGGTGATGGAGGGGTCAAAGAACAGGCTTGAGGATGCAAAGAGGACAAGGTATTACTGGACAATCCCTATAGTAGCAGGCTGGACAGTGGGGCAGACAAATGCAGAGAAGGCAAATTATGAATTCAGGGTGCCTAAGATCGAGCCGAGAAATCCAAAGAACGAGCCGAATGAAATGGAAAGAAAAATGATACTCAAGATGACCAATGAAAACCTCGAGGAATACGGGGAGAAGGATCTAAAGGAGAATAAGTTCAGATACATGAGGGCAATAAAACTGACAAAGGATTGTATTCTATGTCATGGGACAAGGGCCGATGACCCGGATGGGAATGGTATAGACCCTCTGGGCTTTAAAATGGAAGGATGGGCAGCAGGCGAGACCCACGGCGCCTTTGAGGTCGTGGCGGATTTAAAGCCTGTGGATAATCAGGTTGCAGCAAGTCTTAAAAAAACACTACTCTCAGCCCTTTTCATTATATCGGGTGCAATCGGAATCATAACCCTCTTTGTCAGCAGGAATATAACCCGTCCGATAAATCAGGTTATTCACATGCTTAAAGATGTTGCCGAAGGTGAAGGCGATTTAACGAAGAGGATAGCGGTCAATTCAGCGGATGAGACAGGGGAGATGGCAAAGTGGTTCAACAAGTTTATAGAGAATATGGAGCAGATAGTTGCCCAGACAAAAGGTATTTCAGAGCAATTAGCATCGGCATCGGAGGAGATTTCATCGAATGCCCAGCATGTCTCACAGGGTGCGCAGAACCAGAGCGCCAGCATCGAGGAGATAAATGCCTCTGTCAATGAAGTTGCAAAGGGAAGTACGGATATGAACGCAGTAGCCAATGATACAGTGAATGTAGCGAATGAAGGCACTGAGATAATGGCGCAGAACATGGAGGGTATGAAGCTGATAAACAGGAGTTCCGAGCAGATAAGCGAGATTATAAATGTGATAAGCGAGATAGCGGAGCAGACGAATCTTCTGGCTTTGAATGCAGCGATAGAGGCAGCGAGGGCAGGAGAGCATGGGTTAGGGTTTGCTGTAGTAGCGGATGAGGTTCGGAAGCTTGCAGAGAGGTCGGCACAGGCAGCAAAGGAGATAACGAGTCTGATTAAAGAGAGCACGAAACAGGTAAAGAATGGGACGAAATTAACAGAGGATGTTAAGAATGTATTACAGAAGATAGTAGATGGCATAAAGAAAACAGCGAATGCCATACAAAACATAACAGCAGCAGCAGAAGAGCAGTCAGCCTCTGTATCCAATGTAGCGAGCATAACACAGGAGAATGCCAGTGCATCGGAGGAGATGGCGTCTGCATCAGAGGAGCTTGCATCACAGGCAATGTCGTTAAAGGATTTAGTCGGGCATTTCAAGGTAAATGATAATGGGAGGGGAGTATTGCATCCTGAGATAGAGGCTACGGGTCGCAGGCAGGCTCAGACACCTGTTGCAGTGAACTCAGTTGAGTCGGGTGGGCATATGTTTGTAAAGGAGAATAAAAGGTTAATAGGTAAAGAGGTGAAAAGGTAAAAAGATTTATCTTTTAGCTCTTATCCTTTTAAGTTAGATTGCTTCGTCGCTATCGCTCCTCGCAATGACACTTCTCCCAATTTGTCATTGCGAGCGTAGCGAAGCAATCTTGTTTTATCGCTCAAGGCAGGCTCCGGCGGAGCAATCTCAATATTGAACTATGGAAGACATAAAGGAATTTCTCGGTGAAAAAGACATTAGTCTTAACATTCTTCTCTCTGATTTTTGTTTCGATGTTACTTTTGTTAAGAAACTATCTTCATCATAAGGAGGGATTCTGTATGGCATGCCACATTGATAAAAACAGATTCCTGCATGAGCAAAAATACAAAGACTTTTTTGCAAATGAGCCTGTTAATCTTTCAGGGGTTCACAGGATAAAGGCAAATAACGGGAGGGGCAGATGTGTTGATTGTCATAAAGGTATCGGTATCTTAGATGAGATGAAATACCTTTTTGCTGGAGAGATATTCGATTTAATAAAATACCTTAATAATCCAGTTGAGCCCGTCTCTCTTTTTATGCCGATACAAGACAAAAATTGTCTTTATTGTCATAAAAATAATCCCCCCTCTCCCCCCTTTGAAAAAGGGGGGCAGGGGGGATTTTCGGGATATAAAAAAATCAATGGATTTCACTACTATAACGCACACAAGGGGGTGATTCCTGTCCGGTGCGTTGAATGTCATATTGCCCATGACAATAATATGAACAGGATGAATTTTTTCATAAATAAAGAGAAGGTATTAAATATTTGCTCAAAGTGCCACAGGGGTATGAGCGAAAGGATAAGGGAAACAGTAGGCAATAGGCAATAGGCAAAATGAAGTTGGCAGTTGGCAGTTGGTAACGATTTACGATTTACCTACTGCCCACTGCCTATTGCCTACTGCTTACTGTTTACTGCCTACTGCTTACTGCCTACTTTCAAAAAAGGAGGTGTTAGATTTATGAAATGGTTATACGATTTAAAAATCGGAGCTAAGCTGACGATTATTTCGGTTGTCCTGATGCTGTTTATCGTCGTGGTTGGATATACAGGCTACAGTGGTATAAAGGAGATAAAAGGTCTCATGGAGGGTATCTACAATCAGAACTATGGTCCGTCTGTCAATATTGCCAACTTAAAATCTAATATGAATGAAATAAGGGCAGCCCTTGTGACCATGATGGCTATAAATGATAAGGCAAAATTAGATGAGCAGAATGAGCATATCAAGGAGGTTAAGAAAGATATAGAGGCAAGAATGGGTGAGTTAATCAAGTCTACCTCAAATGAAAAGGTAAAGGCGCTCAAAGAGGCGATAGTGGCTTTCAGGGACACCAGGGACATGGAGGTTATACCATTAATATACGAAGGTAAAGTTCAGGAGGCAAAGGCGCTTGCTACAGGTATTCAGGCAGAGAGGTATAAGAAGATTATAAATATCTCAAATGAACTGATAGACGAGGCGAAGGCTGATGCAGAAAAGGCGATTAAGAACGGGATAAATACCTATGAGAATTCCATTAATGCCCTGATTGGCGCTTCTATATTCGCCATTCTTGTCGGTGGTCTGTTATCCTTTGTCTTTGCATCGATGATAGCAAAGCCCATAAAACAGGTTGTTCACATGCTTAAAGATATTGCAGAAGGCGAGGGCGATTTAACGAAGAGGATAGCGGTCAATTCAGCGGATGAGACAGGGGAGATGGCGAAGTGGTTCAACGAGTTTATAGAGCATATAGAGCAGATAGTTGCCCAGATAAAAGGTATTTCAGAGCAATTGGCATCTGCATCGGAGGAGATTTCATCGAATGCCCAGCATGTCTCAGAAGGTGCGCAGAACCAGAGCGCCAGCATCGAGGAGATAAATGCCTCTGTAACAGAAGTAGCAAAGAGCAGCACCGATGCAAATACAGTAGCAAATGAGGCAGTGGGTGTGGCAAATGAAGGCACAGAGATAATGTCGCAGAATATGGAAGGAATGAAGCTGATAAACCGCAGCTCGGAGCAGATAAGCGAGATTATAAATGTGATAAGTGAGATAGCGGAGCAGACGAATCTTCTGGCATTAAATGCAGCTATAGAGGCAGCGAGGGCAGGGGAGCATGGGATGGGGTTTGCGGTAGTAGCGGATGAGGTTCGGAAGCTTGCAGAGAGGTCGGCGCAGGCGGCAAAAGAGATAACAAGTCTGATTAAAGAAAGCACAAAGCAGGTAAAAGATGGGACGAAGCTTGCAGATGATGTAAGGGCTGCATTACAGAGGATAGCAGAGGGAATAAAGAAGACGGCAAATGCCATACAGAATATAGCAGCAGCAACAGAGGAGCAGAGTGCATCTATATCGAATGTAGCGAGCATAACACAGGAGAATGCCAGTGCATCGGAGGAGATGGCGTCTGCATCAGAGGAGCTTGCATCACAGGCAATGTCGTTAAAGGATTTAGTCGGGCATTTCAAGGT
>JACQEW010000247.1 GCA_016200365.1 Nitrospinota bacterium | reverse complement strand
TTATGGAGAAGGCGATGAAGATAAAAATAGCATTATCACTGATTTTTCTGATTGCACTGTCAGGCGTAGGAATAAACTGTGATTCGAGCAAGGGAAATAAGATTGCTGGACCAGTCAGTTTTGGCAACCCATCAAATGAGGGTAATGCCTTGGATATATGGAGTGATAAGAGTAAAATCGGTGTGGGAGAAACTGCTACTATAACTACAAGAATTTATAATACAGGAACATATACTGGCCCATGCGGTAATCTTATTACTGCTTTAAGTGGATATGGTTGTGGTATTGCAGGGGCATCTGCAACTATAAGTGTAACATATTCAATAAATACACATGGAACTCCCCTTTCCGCTCAGTCGGCGACATTAGCAGGTTCAACTACAACTACACCAGCTGCTACTGCAGGCTCATATTATTTTTATAGCACTCTTACAGGTGTAACGAGAGGGACCGCTGTAATTACTGCCAACCATTTTGAGATGCAAAAGACCATCTATGTTGATATAGAGTAAAAATCTTTCCCTTTAACTGCCCGATGAAATCAAATAAAAATATTGCAGTATTTATAGATAGGGATGGGACTGTAAGCGAAGAGGTTGGATATTTGAGGAATATAGCACACCTTAAACTTATCAAAGGCTCTGCCGATGCAGTCAGGCTTTTAAATGAAAGAGGATTAAAGACGGCAGTTGTTACAAACCAGTCGGGTGTGGCAAGGGGATATTTTACCGAAGAATTTATACATAAAACTCATGAGAGGCTCAAAACACTCCTTTCGGAATATAATGCCTTTTTAGATGGGATTTACTACTGTCCTCACCATACTGAGGTTGGTAACGAGGAATACAGAAAAAATTGCAATTGCAGAAAGCCAAATCCCGGTATGATAGAAACAGCAGCAGAGGAGCTTAATATAGACATAAAAAAGTCTTATGTAGTGGGCGATAAGGTAAGCGATGTGCAGTTGGCTCATAATGTTGGGGCAAAGGGGATTCTGGTTCTTACAGGTTATGGAAAGGGAGAGGTTGAATATTTTAGGAATAACGGAAACAAAAAACCTGACTATATTGCAAATGATCTGTATGATGCTGTTCAATGGATTTTGAAGGATATAAAAAAATGAGTGCACCAGAGCACCAGGGCACCAGTCACCAGGGCACCAGAAATATATTCTTTACTGGTGCTCTGGTGTTCTGGTGACATTCTTTACTGGTGTTCTGGTGTCTGGTGCACTGGTGCTCTTAATTTATTATGAACAGAAATCGTTTAAAGGGTATCTTAAAGAGATTCTCAAAACAGAAGGTAATGGTGATTGGCGATATGGTGGCGGATGAGTATATCCTCGGGATGACCTCGAGGGTATCGAGGGAGGCTCCTGTTCTTGTGCTTAAATACGATTCACAAACTGTCCTGCCAGGATGCGCTGCAAATGCCGTAAATAATATCCATTCTCTCGGAGGAACTGTATTCCCTGTAGGAGCTGTTGGAAATGATGAGATGGGGAAAAAGCTTATATGCTTCTTAAAAGAAAAAGGGGTGGATACTGAAGGGATTATATCGGATGAAACAAGATTGACCCCTACGAAGACGAGGATACTTGCAGGCGGATATAACACTACAAAACAGCAGGTGATAAGAATAGACAGGGAGAATAATAATAGTATTGGTAAAAAGACAGAGGAGAGATTATTGAAAATTTTTATGCAGGCTGCTGAAAGGTCGGATGCCATCCTTGTTTCGGATTACGGGCTTGGAACGATATCGCAGAACATTCTAAATTATATAAATAAACTGGCAAAAATGAGAGAAAAGGTTATTACAGTGGAGTCCCGGTTCGATATTCTCAAATATCACCATATAACAGCGGCTACACCCAATTCAGAGGAGGTGGAGTGGGCATTAAATGTTACATTAGATGGAGATAATATAAGGCAATACGGAAAAAAAATTCTTAAGAGAATCAGGAGTGATGGGCTTCTGATAACAAGGGGCAAGGAGGGGATGACCCTTTTTGAAAGCGATGAAGATATTACTGACATCGCCATTTACGGGACGGATCAGGTGGCGGATGTTACAGGTGCGGGCGATACCGTGATAAGCGCATTTACCCTCGCCCTCGCCTCAAAGGCTTCAATGAAGGATGCAGCGAGACTTGCAAACTACGCAGGCGGTATTGTGGTTATGAAGAGCGGAACCGCTACAGTAACGACTGAAGAGATTGAAAACGCTATTGATAATGAATAAAGACCTGATTAACCACAAAGACACAAAGGACACAAAGAAAAGAAAGGAGAAAGGGGGAAAAAGAGTCTAAGAGTGGAGATAACTTTTAGACTTTTAGACTGACTTATTGTTTCTTCATTTCTCACTTTAATCTTTTTCTTTTATTTCCTTTGTGTTCTTTGTGCCTTTGTGGTGAAATTAAATGAGTAAGCTGAAAAATATAGATGAGCTTAAAACTATTGTCGAAAAAGCAAGAAAAAGAGGGAAAAAGATTGTCTTTGCCAACGGATGTTTTGACATCCTTCATGTTGGGCATGTAAGATATTTAACTGAGGCAAAGGGTTTGGGGGACATTCTTATAGTAGCTATAAACAGCGATTCTTCTGCGAGAAGACTTAAAGGTGACGGCAGACCTGTAACACAGGAAAACGAAAGGGCTGAAATTATCACTGCCCTCGAATGCACTGACTATGTAACTCTCTTTGATGAGCCTGATGTATCAAAACTCCTCCTGACTCTGAAACCGGATATTCATGCAAAAGGGACTGACTATACAGAAGATACCGTTCCTGAAGTGAAAACAGTAAGGTCTTATGGCGGAAGGGTGGCAATTACCGGCGATAAGAAGGAGAGGTCATCTACGGAGATAATAAAGAAAGTAAGCAGTAGGCAGTAAGCAGTAAGTAAGGTGCCTACTACCTACTGCCTATGCCTACTGCCTATTGCCTACTGCTTACTGCCTACTGCTTACTGATATATGAGAATCCTAATTGTAAAGCTCGGCTCCATCGGTGATGTCGTGCATGCCCTTCCTGTTCTGCGAACCATAAGACATAATCTCCCTGATGCGTATATTGCATGGATAATAGAAGATAGGGCAAAGGAAATACTGAATGGGAATAAGGATATTAATAATGTTATAACCGTAGATACTAAAAAATGGCGCAAGAGATTGAGCATCTCAACACTCAAAGAAATTTTTTCAATTATAAAAACACTTAGAGAAGATAAATTTGATATAGCGATAGACCTTCAGGGATTGATTAAAAGCGGGGTTATTTCTATCTTAAGCGGGGCAAAAACTATTATCGGCTTTGATTCAAAAAATTGCCGGGAGTATCTAAATGTCCTTTTTACCAATAAAAAAATCTCTCCGTCGGACAAGGATGTCCATGTGGTTGATATAAATTTAAGCCTGCTTAAACCCTTTGGCTTCAAGGAGATTAAAAAGGAGTTTTCCCTAAGCCATTCTCCCGAAGACGATGAGTATATAAACGAATTCTTTACGAAAAACAAATTACAACTCATCCATAGTATGGGTGCCCCTAAGCCTCTGATTGCAATTAATCCCGCAGCAGGCTGGAAGACAAAGGAGTGGGGTATAAAAAATTATGCAGAATTGTGCAATCGTATCGTTAAAGAGATGGACGCCGATGTTATGCTGACATGGGGACCCGGAGAAGATGCGATGGTAAAGGGCGTAATCGCCTCGATGTCATACAATCCTCTCGCAGCGCCTCCAACTTCTCTGAGACAGCTTATTGCGCTTTTAAGAAGATGCAGACTTTTTGTAGGAGGGGATACAGGACCCCTTCACATAGCCGCTGCCTTGAAAATACCGACTGTGGCTATCTACGGTCCTTCCAGTCCCCTGAGAAACGGACCCTATGGAGACGGTCATATTATAGTTCATAAAGAAATCGAATGCAGCGGGTGTTATAAAAGAAACTGTGATATACTTAAATGTATGAAAATGATTTCTGTTGAGGAAGTATTTTCAGCAGTTAATCGTCAATTGTCAATTTAAAGGGGAGGGTTTATGCCTATAGATAAAGAGCTTCTGGATCTATTAGCGTGTCCTAAATGCAAAGGGGATATATATCTTACACAGGATGGGAACGGGCTTATATGCAAAGCCTGCAAGCTTATGTATGAGATTAAGGATGATATACCGATAATGCTTATAGATGAAGCCTTAAAGCTCGATGAAAACCTGAATCCGATAAAGGCGTAAACAAAACTGCTTTTAGCCACGAATTTACACAAATCTACACGAATATTCACGAATTTAGTGTAAATTGGTTTTTATTCGTGTTTATTCGTGGCTAAATTTTATAATTTATAATGCAGAACTATTGGAAAAAATTAAAAATAATCTTAATCATACTTGCTGTGCCGGCGCTGCTCTACATCTGGCATGTGCAATTTAAAGATGAATACAGGTATCAGCGTCTGGTGGCAACGAAAATAGGATTTGATTTAACCGAGTTGAATTACCAGTTAGCCAACGACAAAAAAAAAGACGATAAGCTGGCCATACTGATTCAGAAAGAATTAAGGGAGCTGGAAATACCCTTATCAAAATCTGAATTGAAAGTGCTCGTTGGATTAAAGGATAAAGGGTCATCGAACGAGCATATTCTGAAGCTGGAAAATAAAATAATCAACATGCTGAAAGTGGATAGGGTAGATACTTTTTTCAAATTTGGCAAGCAGTGGAATATTGCTAAAAATAGCGCCTTAACAGCATGCTCCGGCTCAATCGCAGACCCGTCAATCCTGACAAATCTGGAAAGAGATCTCTCTGCCCTTTCAGAGCATGAAAGGGCTATTGCCAGCGTGGAGGGGTCAGCCGCCGAAGATTTCTTAAAAGTTATTAAAGATGGGGGGGATTTTAAATCTGCATGTAAAGGTTTTATATCTAAAGACCCTCTCGAAGCAGCTAACAGGCTAATATTATGAGGGAGGTTCTCGTAAAAAGTCAAAACAAAATTAGCCCTTACAACAATGATAATCCGTTTACCCTTATGGCTAATTTTTGACTTTTTACTAGTTCATTATGACCCTTTCATAAGGAGCAGATTTTCCTTTGCCAGCTTATAATCAGGATTTATTCTAAGTGCATCATTCAGCTCTTTCAATGCCTCTTCTATCCGATTGTCGTTATAGTATGCAATTGCCAGATTATTTCTGATCTCTGCATCATCTGATTTAAGATTGGCGGCGGCACTGTATTCGGTAATAGCGCTTTTATAATCCTCTATTTCATCGTATACAAATGCTAAATGATAGTGAAGCTCCGCCATAGAATTATTGAGGGCAATACCCCTTTTGAACTCCTCTATTGCTTCTATGTATTTTTTATTTTTGAATAGGGCAAGTCCCCTTTCGTTGCACAGTGCAGCCTCTCTGTTCGTCTCGTCTTTATTCATTAATGAATCGAAGTTCCCTTTCTTTGCACTATCGAGCGCCTCTGACAGTATAGATACAATAGAGCCGCCCTTTTCAGTGAGTTTCATAGAAAGCTCTATTAAATCACCTTTCCTCCGTGCAATGATATTGTTTATCGTCAGCTCCTTATCATAAATCTGCCGAAGCGGCTCGATTTGAACAGTATCCCTCTGTTTTTCTTCTTCACGGCGATAAGATGGGGGGAGGGTGGATTTTAATATGGCATCCAGCCCCATACCGAGAGCATCCTTTTTTACCTTTTTAGATTTTATCTCTTTTTCTTGAGACATAGAAAATTATAAAATCATTTCACTTTTAATTTCCGTTTTGAGCCAGTATCTCCTCTGCCAGTTTTTTGTAATCAGAGGCGCCCCTCGATTTCGGTGCGTAGAGCGTTATTGGAAGCCCGTGGCTCGGCGCCTCTGCCAATTTTATATCCATTCTTATCCTTGTATTCAGCAGCCTGCCGCCAAAATGTCCCATAACCTCCTGAATTACCCTCTTATTAATTTTCGTCCTTTCATCGCACATAGTCGGCACTATACCTGCTATTCTCAATTCAGGATTCAGCTCTGTCGTAACCCTGTATATGGTGGGGACAAGCTGTCCCAACCCCTCCATTGCGAGAAAGTGGGTTTGCAGGGGGATTATAACCTCATAAGCTGCTGCCAGGGCATTTAGAGTCAGAATGCCGAGAGAAGGAGGACAATCTATAAGAATGAAATCGTATTTGTCCTTTATCTTGTTCATCTGGGATTTAAGACGGTACTCCCGTCCCTTTACATTTACCAGCTCTACCTCTGCCCCTGCAAGGTCCTGCTTGGCAGGTATGATGCTTAGATTTTTAATACCGATATCCGATATGCACAATGCAGGATTACTCTCCGGGAATATAAGCAATTCATATACAGATTCCTTTAAAGAATAGGGTGATATACCGAGGGATATTGTTGCGTGCGACTGCGGGTCAATATCAACGATGAGCACCCTATTGCCTTTTTCTGCAAAACAGGCGCCAAGGTTTACCGAGGTGGCGGTTTTCCCGCTACCCCCTTTACGATTGGCAAAGGCAACGATTCGTTTTTTTGAAGACATTTTTACCTTATGACATTCTGCACAATCTTTTTCTGAACGACTTTTTAAATTTTCTTTTGAGCCATAGTTTAATATTTTAAATAAAAAACAAAAGAAAATTTAACGGAAGTGAAGGAAAAGGTTGTGCAGAATATACTCAACTTATAGGTATCGTAAAATAAAAAGTAGTTCCCTTTCCGATTTCACTCTCAACCCATATCCTGCCGCCGTGAAGCTCTATAAGATTCTTGGCTATGGCAAGTCCGAGCCCGCTCCCCTTCTCGCCCCTCGTAGCCTTTGTTTTAGTCTGCCTGAATTTATCAAAAATATGCGGTATATCTTCTTTTGCAATACCCTGTCCTGTATCAGCCACCGAAACCTCTGCGAATCCCCCGACCCATCCTTCGGATGGGCGCCCAGCCCCCTTTTCTAAAGGCGGAAATGGGGGGTTATACTTTAATCCAATCTTAATGCCCCCGCTTTCATGGGTGAACTTTATTGCATTCCCTATCAGATTGTTCATTACTTGATAAAGCTTTATCCAATCAGCCATTGTTTCCGGTTCTGTATCGGGCATATTGAGCGTAATTTCTATCTTCTTTGCATGGGCATTGAACTGCATGGCAGTTACGCTGTCGTTTATAACCTTACCCAATTTGATCTTCGTCAGGGACAGGTCTACCCCCCCTGCCTCTATCTTTGCCAGGTCAAGGAGGTCATTTATAAGGCTGAGCAGATGCTGTCCGGATCTATTTATTATCTCGATAGCCCACTTCTGTTTTTCGGTTAATCCTCCAAATCGTTCCATCAGAAATAGGTCGCTGAAGGATAGTATGCTTGTAAGAGGTGTTCTTAAATCATGTGATACTATAGCGATAAATTCATCCTTCATCTTGTCCAACTCTTTCAACTTTCTGTTTGTATCTTCCAGTTTATCAATGAGCATCGCCTTCTCAAGACTTATCGCTATATGCCCGGCAACTAATTTCAGGTATTCCGAATCCTTCTCCGAGTAGTTGTTTCTGTTCCTGCTTGAGAAAAATACTACCCCTATCGGCTTCCCCTTTATCAAGAGAGGCAATGTAAGGCTCGATCTTATACCTTCTTCGACAATCTTCTTGGTGGATTTTGAATTAGGCTTCTGCCTGAGATATTCTTCAAGGTCATTTATTATCCTCGGCTCCCCTTTTTTTATGACCTTTTCTAAGGAAGAGCCTTCAATGTCTTCTTCATAACCCTTTTCCAGCATCATAGCGCCATCCGATCTCGCCTTCCTTGCCATAAGTTTGCTGCCATCTTTGAGTATGGCAATGCCTATGCGGTTATATTGGATAATCTTCTTCAGATTATCGTAGATAAGGTCGAATACTTCGTCAAAGCCCTTCCCGGAGTTTATATCCTCCGTCATCCTGCACAGGAGATAATCAAATTTTTCTTCCATTTTAATGACCCCTCAGTCACCCTTTACGGCTTTTTTAAGACATAGGAAATTATAAAATTCTTGCATGGAACACGGATGACACGGATGATACGGATTGACACAGATAAAGAATTAGGCTGAAGACTGAAGGCTGACGGCTGAAAATCAGCGATTAAAGATTTTTTTCTTTTTTTCTTCAGCCTTCAGCCTTAAGCCTGTTTTATCAGCGAAAATCCGTTTTAATCAGCGTCATCTGCGTTCTATCATGTCTTTGTTCTTGCCGGTAAAGTTAATAAATTATATCCATGCTGTGTTTCATTTACAACTAAAAAGATTTCCAAGAAACAATCTTAGTAGCCGTCGAGAGTTTTATGTTGAAATATCCTGCTTCGTAATATATATTATGAGGAAAAATAACTGCCAAAAATCAAACCGCAAGAAATGGAGAAGACATTAAAATCTTTTTCTCCTGTGCCCTGCGGTTAATTTTTAAACAGGAGGGGTATATGAAGGAATATAAAACTGAGAATATAAGAAATATAGGTATCGTTGCCCACGGCGGGGCAGGCAAGACCTCGCTGGCAGAAGCTCTCCTCTTTGATTCAAAGGCGATTGATAAGCTTGGCAAAACCCTTGACGGCTCCACTGTAATGGATTATGACCCCGATGAGATTGAAAAGAAGATAACATTGAGCTCTGCTGTAGCCTTCTGTGAATGGAAGAATCATAAGATAAATATAATTGATACGCCCGGCTACCAGAACTTTATTGCAGATACGCAGGGGTGTATGAGGGTGATGGACGGGGTGGTGGTAATTGTAAGCGCCATATCCGGGGTGAAGCTCGAGACAGAAAAGGTCTGGGGATGGGCTGATGACCTCGACATACCTAAGATTGTATTTGTGAATAAGATGGATCAGGAAAGGGCAAGCTATGTAAGGGCATTTGACGATATTAAGAAGATGTTTAAACAGAGACCTGTAAAGCTTACCCTGCCTATCGGCGAAGAGGCGTCTTTTATGGGAGTTGTTGACCTCTTGAGCATGAAGGCGCTTAAATTCTCTGCCAATTCCAACGGCGAATATAGGATAGAGGATATACCCGAGGATTTAAAAAAGAAGTCGGAAGAGCACAGGGTCGAGCTTATGGAGGCAGTTGCCGAGAGCGATGACACACTGATAGAAAAATATCTCAATGAAGGGAGTCTTTCCGACGAAGAGTTGAGAAAAGGGCTGAGAAAGGCTGTTTTAAACGGAGCGGTTGTCCCGGTTATCTGCGGGTCTGCATTAAAAAATATCTCTGTGCAGCCCCTCCTCGATGCAGCCGTTGAATTTTTCCCTTCGCCAAAGGATAAGCCTGTTGTTAAAGGCAAGAGGCCGGGAAATAATGAAGAGATTACACGAGAGACCTCTGACATCGCCCCATTCTCTGCACTTGCGTTTAAGACAGTTGTTGACCCTTATGCAGGCAAGCTGACACTTTTCAGGGTTTATTCAGGAACTTTGAATTCCGATTCCACAGTCCTTAATCCGAACAGGGATGTAAAGGAAAAGGTGGGGCATATATTTTTAATAACAGGCAAAAAACAGACAGCAGTGGCAAAGGTATCTGCCGGTGATATAGCAGGCGTCGCAAAATTAAAGGCGACCATGACAGGGGATACTCTTTGCAGCGATAAAGACCCTGTAATACTTGACCCTATCAAGTTCCCGAATCCTGTTATATCTCTCGCAATCGAGCCTAAGACAAAGGCGGATGATGAGAAGGTGAGTCTGGCTCTACCCCGCATGTCAGAAGAAGACCCCACATTAAAAATAAGCAGGGACACCCAGACAAAGGAGCTCATACTATCAGGTATGGGGCAGGTGCATCTTGAGGTGATTGTAGGAAGGCTCAAGAGGAAATTTGGAGTCGAGGTGGAGATGAAGACCCCGAGAGTCCCGTATAAGGAGACAATCAAAGGGATGGCAAAGGTGCAGGGCAAATACAAAAGACAGTCGGGAGGTAGGGGGCAATACGGAGACTGCTGGATTGAGCTTGAGCATCTTCCAAGAGGAAAGGGTTTTCTCTTTGTTGATAAGATAGTAGGCGGGACGATTCCAAAGAATTACATACCTGCCGTAGAAAAAGGGGTAGTTGAGGCAATGGAAGATGGGATAGTTGCAGGCTATCCTGTTACAGATGTTAAGGTAACCATATACGACGGCTCGTATCACGATGTGGATTCCTCTGAAATGGCATTTAAGATCGCAGGCTCGATGGCATTTAAAAAGGGGATGCAGGAGGCTAAGCCTATACTCCTCGAGCCTATTATGAATATAGAGGTAATTGTCCCCGATGAAAATATGGGGGATGTAATCGGCGACCTTAATTCGCGAAGGGGTAAAGTTACGGGGGTTGTCCCGCAGAGCAGGAGCCAGGCTATAAAGGCGAATGTCCCGATGGCAGAGGTCTTGAGATATGCAATGGATCTGAGGTCAATGACAGGAGGCAGAGGGGTATTCACAATGGACTTCTCCAATTACGAAGAAGTGCCGGGACATCTATCGGAAAAGATTGTAAATGAGGCAAAGGCGAGGAAGGAAGAGACAAAACATCATCACTGATTTGAGATTTATAAAAGGATTTAGAAAAGGGAATGAAAAACTCATAGAACAAATCATCTCCGCCAAACCGCAAAAGGTCATTACCCTTGATAGTTTATTTACTGGCAACGACCAGCTTAAAACCAATACAGTCCTGCAAATGCGGGATGCGGGGGTGGATTTTAAAACGATATGAAATGTGTGCATATAATATTATAGACGCCTTATTTCAGGAGGGGATATGTCAGATAAAAATTTGGTGCCAATGGGAAGCAAGTCTTTTGAAGACCTGAAGAAAGTAAATGAATATGGTGCAGAATATTGGAGCGCACGGGAAATTCAGCCTCTCTTAGGATATACACAATGGAGACGATTTGAAGATGCTGTTAAGAGGGCTATAACCTCTTGCAAACAATCAGGAAATGAGCCTTCCCATCACTTTGCCGGCGCCGGCAAACCGATCGAGGGTGGCAAGGGCGCAGTGCAAACTGTTAATGACTACCATCTGTCACGATTTGCCTGTTATCTTATTGCCCAGAATGGTGATCCGCGCAAGCCTGAAATTGCCAATGCTCAGAAGTATTTTGCTGTTCAGACACGGCGGCAGGAGATCTCCACTGCAATTGCTACTGATTTAGAGCGTTTGGAATTTCGCAAACAGACCACCGAAGAATTCAAGACATTATCAGGAGCGGCGCGTGATGCAGGAGTGCATGACAGGATGTTCGGGGTCTTTCACGATGCCGGATATAAAGGCATGTATGGAGGACTGGGCAGGGATGCGATAAAGAAACAGAAAAGAATACCAGAAAAAGAAAATCTAATGGACCGCATGGATACTACTGAACTTGCGGCAAACCAGTTCCGCATGACGCAGACGAGGGATAAATTATCAAAAGATAATGTAAAAGATCAGCAATCAGCAATCAGGACACATGAAAACGTCGGCAAAGAGGTTAGAGACGCTATTAAACGTATAGGTAGTACACTGCCTGAACATCTTCCCCCTGCCGAACATATTAAACAGGTCGAAAAGCGTGTAAAAAGCGCTGCCCCAAAGCTAGAACTGGAAAAAAAAGATGCAAAGGGATTAATTGGCAAATCGGAAGAGGAATGATAAATCCAAGGTCGTTCAGGATAGGGAGTTTGAAAGTGATTTTGATAGAGAAGTGAAAAGATACTGGAAAATAAAACAAAAATAATGGGGGATGCGGGAATAGATTTCAAAACAATATGATTTTTTCATAAACCTATGACCATCAAAAAATATCTTCAACAATTCAGCAAAGAGCAACTAATTGAACAAATCAATGAACTGCATAAGAAGTATAAAGATGTAAAAGATTATTATTCATTTTGCATGAATCCTGATGAGGAAAAAATCCTAAAAAAATACAAGGCAATTATTTACGAATCTTTTTATCCAAAAAGAGGCTTTAAACTTAGCATTTCAGAGGCAAGAAAGGCAATAAGCGATTTTAAAAAATTGTCCCCTTCACCGGGGAGTGTTGCGGATACAATGGTTTATTTTGTTGAGTGCGGTGTTTTATTCACCAATGATTTTGGCGATATAGACGAACCATTTTATAACAGCATGGAGGGTATGTTTGAAGATGCCTGTGTTTTTATTCAGAAGAATAATCTTGAAAAACTTTTTAAAGAGCGGTGTAAAAAAATAATGGAAGATACCAGTGGCATTGGTTGGGGCTTCCATGATTACCTTGCAGATGCTTATTATCAGTTTTTTTGAGGATATTGAATGAAACTCCACTTTGACAGCAATCAGGAATACCAGATAGAGGCTATAAGGGCTATTACGGATATATTTGAAGGGCAGCCATTGAGCAGCGGGGATTTTGAATTTTCATTGACGCAAACGGGGGGCATTGCTTTACGAGAACGGCGTGGGCAACAGGCTGACACTGACCGAGGAACAGATTTGGGAGAATGTGAAAAGGATTCAGGAGCGAAATGAAATAAAGAATGGGAACACAGAATTGCAGGGGATGAATTTCTCTATAGAGATGGAGACGGGCACAGGTAAAACCTATGTGTATCTTAGGACTATCTATGAGCTGAATAAGTTATACGGATTCAAGAAATTTGTGATTGTAGTCCCGTCAATCGCCATTCGTGAAGGTGTTTTGAAAAATCTGCAAATCACCCATGAACACTTTCAGACCATTTATGACAAGGCGCAGCTCAATTACGATGTATACGACAGCAAGAAGGTTTCCAATCTAAGAGGCTTTGCTGCCGGCAATGCCATTCAGATTTTGGTTATAAATATTGACGCCTTTGCGAAAGATGAAAACATCATCATTAAAAAAAAGATGTAAGATTCAAGATACAAGATGCAAGAGGGAACTTGAAACTTGAAACTTGAAACTTTAATGAAAGAATTTAATCTCCTCAAAGAAGAACACGGGATAAGGGCGAGGCTTAAGGAATTGAATTCCTCTGACGAGAGGAGAATAGACACAGGATTTATTTTTATTGCCCTTATGTTTATAACGGTTGCAGTCCTTT
>JACQEW010000241.1 GCA_016200365.1 Nitrospinota bacterium | reverse complement strand
TCCTCGCAATACCGTCTCCAACGGATATTACAACCCCTACTTCTTTAAGCTCTATGCTCTTTTCAAAACCTTCGATTTCTTTTTTAATAATCTCGCTTATCTCTTCAGCCCTGATTTCCAATTTTTCACCTCCCGTTTAAAACAAAAACCTGACAATCCACAGATTACACAAATTTAACAGAAGTGCAAGTGTAAGTGTAAGTGTAAGGAATCTATTGCTTCTCACTTTCACTTTCACTTACACTTTATTAATCTGTGGTAATCTGTGAACTCTGTGGCTAATTTTTATAATTTCCTTGCTTTGTCAAAGTATCGTAACTGATTTTTTATACTGCCGTCTAAAACAGTGCTTCCAATCTGAGCTACAATACCTCCGATTAATTCAGTGTCCACCTGTATGTCCAGAATCGCATCTCTATTCGTAGCCTCGGCAAACCTATTTTTTATTACCTCTACCTCCTTCTCATCCAATTTAAACGCCGTCTTTATCTTTACCCTTACCCTGTTCATTATCCGGTCAGACAACTCTTCCAAGGCAACGGTAATCCTGTTTATATATTTAATCCTGTTTTTCCTTAATATAAGGAACAGAAAATTTCTGACAACAGGGTCAGGATTAACGCGGTCAATCAGGCTGGATAATATCCCCTCTTTAAATTTTATTGCGATTGCAGGATTATAGAATATATTTTTCAATTCCCTCGATGCTTCAATCATTCCGGATATAGTCCTGAGATCCGATGCAAACCTATCTATTGATACCTTCCCTTTGATTACATCCGATACTGCCTTTGCATATCTCTTCGCTACAATATTCTCTTTCAAACCAACCCCCAATTAAAACAAAAACCAATTAACCATAAAGACACAAAGGACACAAAGAAAAAACATTAGAACACGAATTACACGAATATACGAATGTCACGAATAAAGACTAATTTATTTTCTATTAATTATTCGTGTAATTAGTCCATTTGTGTCATTCGTGTTCAAGTCTTTTGTTTTTGGTTGTGGCTTTGCCACGCTGTGAAATCTGTGGTTGCTTTTATCTTGATATTGTAATCTGGTTATTTGTCATTTTGCCGATATACTCTTTTACAAAGACGGCATGATCATCCTTCGTAACACCCTTCTTCAGAATATCCTCTGCCGTCCTCATGGTTAGCTCCGCTGCACTTTGTCTCAGTCTATCCTTCGCCCTCTTTGTCTCATACTCTATCTCCCTTTCCGCCCTACCCAATATCTTTGCCGATGTATCCTTTGCAGACCGGATAATGTTATTTTTTATAAACTCTCCTTCCCTTTTTGCGTCTCCTGTCATCCTTAATATAACACCCTGCATATCTTTTGTCTTTTGCTCCCATTCGGACAGTCTCTTTTCCACAGACGATTTCAACTCCTCCGCTTCCTTCAATATCTTTACGATATTCTCCATCCTGTCGGAAAAAAATGCTTTTACATATTTGGATAGGAGAAAATAGAGGGTTCCAAAGACTATTAGAAAATTGATTATCCTAAGGAGCTCTGCAACCGGCTTGAATTCTGTGGCATGGTGCATCCCGCCTCCGCCGGAAGCATAACTGACAGAGGCAAGAAGCAAGAAGCAAGAAGTAAGAAGCAAGAAGACAGAAGCAAGAAACAAGAAGCCAGAAGCAAGACCTCTTGCATCTTGCATCTTGCATCTTGCATCTTGCATCTTGCATCTTGCATCTTGCATCTAATTTACCTCCCTCCCCAGTATCCTCTTTGCCAGAAACAGGGATAAAGGCTCTACCTGCTCCTTCAATTTTAAAGATGCCTTTTCTGTCTCGGATTGAATCTGCGCCTTTGCATTATCCACCATGTTTTTAAAGTTCTCCTTTGCCTCCGATAATACCCTGTTTTGCTCCTCCGACGCCTCGGTTTTCGCCTTATTTATTATCTCCAGGGATTCCTTTCTCGCATCTGCAATGCCGGCATTATAATCCTCGGTTAATTTATAAGCCCTTTTGTTTAATCTCTCCGTGTCTTCTCTAAGGGACCGTATCATCTCGTCTCTCCTGTTTAAATTTTTTAATATCGGCTTAAAAAGGAAAAGATGGAGTATGAGTATCAATAGCAGAAAATTTATTAGCTGGATATAAAAACTCACATTAAGTTCAATCATCTAAAAGACTCCCCATAAAAAAGCTCAAATGTTATGAAACTATCATATCACTCATTTATTTGTCAATTAGATTTTTGTGTGCTATAATTTCTCTTGTTTTAAATGTAAATTATAAACCGCAGAGGCGCAGAGAAAGAAAAAAAGATTAAAAAAGAGGCAAGATGCAAGAGGCAAGAAACAAGCTGAAAGCTGAAAGAAGTCCCCTTTGAGCCTTGAGCTTTGAGCTTTCTTGCTTCTTACTTCTTGCTTCTTGTTTTTCTCTGTGTCTCTGCGTCTCTGCGGTAAAATTTATTTTAAGGAGATTATACGATGATATTCGATTCTCTTATCGGCCTTTTTTCAAATGACCTTGCTGTTGACCTCGGAACTGCCAACACAGTAGTTTTCGTAAAGGGGAAGGGAATAGTTCTGAGAGAGCCGTCGGTTGTTGCAATACATAATGACACAAAGGAAGTGCTGGCTGTAGGCTCGGAGGCGAAACAGATGCTCGGGAGGACTCCGGGAAACATAGTCGCAATCAGACCCATGAGGGACGGGGTTATAGCGAACTTTGAAGTTACGGAGGCGATGATAAAATACTTCATAAGAAAGGTGCACAACAGAAAGACCCTCGTAAGACCGAGGATTGTAATCGGGGTTCCATCAGGCATAACGCAGGTGGAAAAGAGGGCTGTCAGGGATTCGGCGGAATCTGCCGGAGCCAGAGAGGTATACCTCATGGAAGAGCCGATGGCAGCAGCAATCGGCGTGGGGCTTCCCATATCGAGTCCTACTGGGAATATGATAGTTGATATCGGCGGCGGCACAACCGAGGTGGCTATAATCTCCCTTTCCGGTATTGTATACAGCAGGTCTGTCCGGGTAGCCGGAGACGAAATGGATGAGGCGATAATAAACTATATAAAGAGAAAATATAATCTCCTTATCGGGGAGAGGACATCGGAGGAGATAAAGATAAAGATAGGGTCTGCATATCCCCTCGAAGAGAGGCAGGAGATGGAGGTAAAGGGGAGGGACCTGATTGCAGGTATTCCAAAGACACTCATTATAAATGATGAGGAGATTAGAGAGGCATTAGCTGAGCCTGTAGGGACGATAGTCGAGAATGTTAAAATAGCCCTCGAGAGGACGCCTCCCGAGCTGGCTGCCGACATTGTAGATAAAGGCATAGTAATGGCAGGAGGCAGCTCGATGCTGAAAGGACTCGACTTGCTCCTGCGGGAAGAGACAGGGCTTCCTATTATATTGGCTGAAGACCCCCTCTCTGCCGTAGCCATCGGGACAGGCAAGGCTTTAGACGAGCTTGAGCTTTTAAGGAAAGTGTCAATCTGAAAATAGCTATTAGCTGATAGCTGATAGCTGATAGCTGATGTTAAAAAAAAACGGTTCAAAAAAGAGGCATGGGATAATTGTAGTTACAACCCTCATCGTCATCTCCTTTCTTTTTCTTACCGCAAATATCAAGTTTGGGGAAGCGCCTACTTCTGTTGAATCAATAGTTGTCTCCATTATCTCACCCTTTCAGGAATTGGTTTCAAAAACCGTAAACAGCATAAACCGCCTTTGGAGCAGCTATATTTATCTCATCAACACGCAGGAAGAAAATTACAGATTAAAAAGGGAGATGGAACAACTTGAATTTAAGAACAATACTCTCGCAGAGAATTTGAACAGGTTTCAAAGACTGGAAAGGCTGTCGGACCTTATCAAAACATCTGAGGACATGGAACTCCTGCCCGCAGATGTGGTTGGATTTGATTCAACAGGCTGGTCGAAGATGCTCATAATAAACAAAGGACTTAATAATGCAGTGAAAAAGGATATGGCAGTCGTTACATACAACGGGCTGCTTGGAAGGATAGTCCAATCCACATCGAAGTATTCAAAGGTGCTCTTGATAACAGACCCGAGGAGCGCTGTGGGAGCCGTGATACAAAGAACCCGTGACAGGGGAATAGCGGTTGGCACTAATAATAATATGTGCGAAATGAAATACCTATCCGTAAATTCGGATGTAAAAAGCGGTGATTTGGTAATATCATCGGGGCTGGGCAGCATCTTTCAAAAGGGCCTCGTCATCGGAACAATCAGCAGGGTTTATGAAAAAAAAATGGGGCTTTTTCGCAATGTTGAGATTACCCCTACGGCTGACCTTGCAAAAACAGAGGAGCTGCTGGTCGTTACAAGTCCCTTTGAAAAACCGGAGGTTAAATAGAATTAAATTAGATTGCTTCGTCGCTTACGCTCCTCGCAATGACACTTCTACTTTCCCTGTCTGCGTGCGGACACGCACAGGCAGGTGTGTCATTGCGAGCCGAAGGCGAAGCAATCCCATTATTGAAATTCCTATACATCACTTATGTTTTTCTTATTTATCACAATTCTCGCAATAGTGGTATTCATATTGGAGACTGTTGTTATAGACCTTTTTGCAATAGGGGATACAAAACCGGATTTCATTCTCTTAACTGCCGTTTACAGCGGGCTATTCTTAAATAAAAACAACGCAGCAGGTATTGGATTTGTATTCGGACTCATTCAGGATGCCCTCTCATTCAGACTGATGGGAATAAACTCCCTTTCCAAGTGTCTGGTAGGATTCTCCATCGGGGCTTTACGGGAGAAAATACTGAGTGAAAATCTGATTGTGCAGTGTCTGTTTACCTTGATAGCCACCTTTATCAACGGCATAATTTTTTTTACGGTTTCAAAGGGTCTTCTATCTTCAGACATGGAGGCGCTGTTTTTTTTTAAGTCTCTTTTAATGCAGGGAGTATACAATTTATTACTTGCCCCTGTTATGTTTTCGGGGCTGAATAAAGTAAGAAAACAAAGAACAAGGGTCATGGGTCATGGGTCAAGAAAGAAAGACTTGCCCCTTGACCCTAAATTTCAGAACACGAATTTCACGAATGGACGAATGGCACGAATGAAGAATAAAATAAAAATCAAATTATTTTTCGCTTTGACATTATTCGTGTAATTCGTTTATTCGTGTCATTCGTGTTCAGGCTTTTTTGTTGAAATATTATGAGATTATCCGGGCAGGAGCAAAACTTTTCCGAGGTTATAAAAAGGAGGATGCTCGTATTTACGGCTCTCATAATTGCCTTCTTTTTATTTCTTATTTTCAGACTGTGGTACCTTCAGGTCATAAAATCCGATGAGCTGAAGCTCATGGCTGAAAACAACAGGGTCAGAACAGTTCCTCTCAAGGCTTACCGCGGCAAGATATTCGATAGAAATAAGCGGGAGATTATAGACAGCCGCCCTTCTTTCAACCTCTCCTTAACGCCAGAAGATGTAAAAGACATCGAGAGGGTTTTATCCGCCATCGGCTCAAAGATTAAAATTGATACGGAACGGATTAAAAGGGAGATTAAAAACAGCGCCCCCTTTCAGCCCGTAATAATAAAGAGGGATATAAGCTGGGATGAAGTAGCCTTTATAGAGGAGAGGCTTCTTGACCTTCCGGGCGTTTTTCTCGATATAGAGCCGGTCAGAAATTATTTACATGGAGAGACAGGTTCCCATATCTTTGGATACCTTGGTGAAATAACAAAGACACAACTGGACGGATTAAAGATCTCCGATTACCGCCTCGGCGATTTTATAGGACAATACGGTATTGAAAAGAAATATGAGCCCATCTTAAAGGGGAAGAGGGGGAGTAAGCTTATGGAGGTAGACGCAGCAGGAAGGGAGTTGAAAATTTTAAGACAGACCGACCCTGATTTCGGCTACAATCTCTATCTTACCATTGACATTGAGCTGCAAAAAGAGGCTGAGAGGCTTTTTGAAGGCAAAAATGGCGCATTGGTAGCCATGGATCCACGGGATGGAAGTATACTTGCTATGGTCAGCAAACCATCCTTTGACCCGAATCTCTTTGCAGGGGGTGTATCAAAGCCATATTGGTCAAATCTTATTACAGATGATCACAAGCCCTTGCAGAACAGGGCGATCCAGGGACAATATCCTCCCGGCTCCGTATTTAAAATAATAACCGCAGCAGCAGGGCTGGAAGAGGAGGTTATTACACCTTCTGGTACCATTGACTGCCCCGGTTATTTTAAATTAGGGAAAAAGAGCTACAGGTGCTGGAAAAAGGGCGGACACGGGAGAATGGATGTGCATAACGCCCTTATACAATCATGCGATGTATTTTTCTACACTGTCGGATTCAGACTGGGGGTAGATAGGTTATCCCGATATTCAAAAGGCTTTGGATTTGGAAATCTAACCAATATCGATTTAGAAGGGGAAAAAGGGGGGCTTGTGCCGACATCGGACTGGAAAGAGAGCGTAAAGGGAGAGCCGTGGATACTCGGAGAGACTGTATCCGTCTCCATAGGACAGGGCTTCAACCTCGTCACGCCGATTCAGTTAGCCAACATGATTGCGTCAGTGGCTAACGGCGGAAAGATATTCAAGCCGAGAATAGTATGGAAGATGGAAACCACCGATGGCAATCCTATTGAAGATATAAAGCCGGAGATAAGAGGAAAGCTGGCGATAACACAGAAAAATCTTGATATAATAAGAGAGGCTTTATACGGGGTAGTAAATGACCCGAGAGGAACGGGAAGGGCTTCAAATACAGGAGCAGTAAAAGTGGCTGGAAAGACCGGCACGGCACAGGTAATAAAGATGCCTGAGATGGAAGAAAAAAAAGATGAAGATGTCCCTTATGAGTTTAGAGACCACGCATGGTTTGTAGCCTTTGCCCCTTATGAAAATCCGACAATTGCCGTATCCGTTTTAGTGGAGCACGGAGGTCACGGCGGGTCTGTGGCAGCGCCAATAGCGGGAAAATTGATAAAGAGCTACATAGAAGGTCACCAGAGCACCGGGGCACCAGAGCACCAGTGACATATTTTTATTACTGGTGCCCTGGTGACATAGTGACTGGTGCTCTATTATTTATGAACAACAAACCTATCTTTAAATACCAGCTTATTTCAAACTTCGACTGGATACTATTCTGGCTTACAATCGTTATTACTGCTATAGGGGTAGTGGCGATATACAGCAGCGGATGGGCAGGCAATAGCAACTCGAACAGGATATACATAAAGCAGATATACTGGGTAATATACGGATTGACAGGTATGATGCTTATGTTATTGATTGATTACCGCTCCATGGAAAGATTTGCCTATATATTCTATGTTGTAACTGTCGCGATACTTGTCTTTGTTGCAATATCAGGCAAGAGCGCTTCAGGGGCGCAGAGGTGGGTATCCTTAGGCGGCTTAAGGTTTCAGCCGTCGGAGATAGCCAAGATTGTAATGATAATAACTCTGGCAAGATACTTTGACGACAGGAAGATAAGGGGGCTTTACAGAATCAGGGATTTAATTGTCCCTGCTGTTATCGTCCTGATTCCTGCTGTATTGATAGCAAAGCAGCCCGATTTGGGAACTGCTGCGGTATTGCTTTTCATCTTTCTTGCCATATCACTTTTCATGGGAATAAACCCTAAATCATTTCTCATACTAAGTGGAACGTTTCTGTCATCGCTTCCTCTGCTATGGCACTTTATGAAGGATTACCAGAAAAAACGGATACTGACCCTTATAGACCCTAAGGCAGACCCGCTCGGCAGCGGCTATCATATAATACAGTCCCAGATAGCAATAGGCTCCGGAGGCTATACAGGGAAGGGACTCCTCAGCGGAACACAGAGCCAGTTAAACTTCCTCCCCGAGAAGCATACCGATTTTATATTTGCGGTTTTTGCAGAAGAGATGGGGTTTATCGGAGCCGTTGTTTTGATAGCCCTCTACATTATCCTCTTGATGAAAGGAATAGATGTCATATATCGTGCGAGGGACAGGTCAGGCGCACTTATGGCTGCGGGTGTAATTTCAATGCTGGCATTTCATATAATATTCAACATTGGAATGACCACAGGCATCTTCCCTGTCGTAGGCATACCGCTCCCCTTCGTGAGCTACGGAGGATCATCGCTGGTGACCAATTTCATGGCAATAGGACTCCTCCTCAATATAAATATGAGGAGATTTAAGGAGATGGGATAAAGAGTTGATGAGTTGATGAGTTGATGGGTTTATAAGCTTAACTCACCAACTCAAAAACTCATTAACTCACAAACTTTTAAAAAGGGGTTTTTATGAAAGTTTTAGTAATAGGCAGCGGGGGGAGGGAGCATGCCCTCGTGTGGAAGATAGCCCGGAGTCCTCTGGTCGGGAAGATATATTGCGCACCCGGCAATGCAGGGACATCCGAGGGTGCAGAGAATATTGACATCGAGCCGACCAACATAGAAGGTCTTGCCGAATTCGCCTCAAAAAATTCCATTACCTTAACTGTCGTTGGTCCTGAAATGCCTCTTACTCTCGGAATTGTAAATGAATTTGAGAAAAGGGGACTGCGCATCTTCGGTCCAAGCAAAGAGGCTGCGGAGATCGAAGGGAGCAAGGTATTTGCAAAATATATGATGAAAAAATATGGAATGCCTACTGCAAGATATGAGAGCTTTAATTCTCCGGATGAGGCAAAGGAATATATTGAAAAAGGGTCAAGGGGTATTAGTATCCCTCTTGTAATAAAGGCGGATGGACTTGCAGCAGGAAAAGGGGTTGTCATCTGTCAGACAAAGGAAGAGGCAGTCAAAACAATTGACTCGATTATGGTAGAGAAAAGGTTTGGAAGCGCCGGCGACAAAATTATCATTGAAGAATATTTGAAAGGAGAGGAGGCGTCTTTCATGGCATTCAGCGATGGAGAAACGATAATCCCTCTTGCCTCGGCGCAGGATCATAAACAGATCTACGACGGCGACATCGGACCCAACACCGGAGGTATGGGTGCATACTCTCCAGCCCCTATTATTACAGAGAAGGTTGAGAAAGATATTATAGACACCATCATGAAACCACTCCTTATCGGGATGAAAAAAGAGGGAAGATCTTATAAAGGTATCCTGTATGCAGGACTTATGATTGCAGAGGGTAAGTCCTTTGTCCTGGAGTTTAACTGCAGGCTCGGCGACCCGGAGACGCAGCCTGTGCTTGCACGAATGAAAAGCGATATTGTGCCGATAATGATGGCTGCCGTTGAGGGAAAGCTAAAGGGGAAGGAGATTCAATGGCGTGATGAAGCATCGGTCTGTGTTGTTATGGCGGCAAAGGGGTATCCTGATGCTTATGAAAAAGGAAAAGAGATAAGAGGACTGGAAGACGCAAAAAAAATGGCTCACCTTATAGTGTTTCATGCAGGGACATCTATCCTAATCCCCCCTCACCCCCCTTTAATAAAGGGGGGGATGGGGGGATTTAAGATTTTAACCAGCGGCGGAAGGGTGCTTGGCGTTACGGCAATCGGAGCCGATATTAAGACTGCAATAGATACAGCATACAAAGGGGTCAATCTGATTTCCTGGGATGGGGCATATTATAGAAAGGATATTGGAAAAAAGGCTCTCAGGTAGAGCTATATGTTCAGGCGAAAAGAACAAAGACTTGATTTTAACCACTGAGACACAGAGGCACAGAGAAAGACAAAATCCAAATTTCAAATGTCAAATCAAGTCTAAAATCCAAAAAGGTTTTTTTGAGCTTTTGGGTTTTGAGCTTGGTTTGGCATTTGGATTTTGACATTTGGATTTATTATCTCTGTGTCTCCGTGCCTCTGTGGTAAATTTTATAATTTACATGAACAAAAAAATTCAGTAACTCAAACCTTAAAGGTAGTTAAGGCTTCGCTGTTTTTAAGCGCTTCGGTCTGATGGGCAATAATCAGTCCGTCTATTATCTCCTGTAAATCGCCCTTTAAAATAAAATCCAGCTTGTGAAGGGTCAGTCCTATTCTGTGGTCTGTAACCCTGTTCTGCGGGAAATTATAAGTCCTTATCTTTTCGCTCCTGTCCCCGCTTCCAACCTGATTCTTTCTTTCCCTTGCCCTCTCATCCATCTGCTCCCTTTCCTGTTTTTCCTTGAGCCTTGCCCTTAATATCTTAAATGCCTTATCTTTATTTTTGTGCTGTGATTTCTCATCCTGCATGGACACAACGATTCCAGTCGGTATATGGGTAACCCGAACAGCGGAATCCGTGGTATTTACGCTCTGCCCGCCGTGTCCGCCCGACCTGAACACATCAACCCTTACATCCTTCTGGTCTATAACCACATCTAACTCCTCTGCCTCGGGAAGTATTGCCACTGTTGCAGCGGATGTATGTATTCTCCCCGACGCCTCGGTCTCCGGAACCCTCTGAACCCTATGGATGCCGCTCTCAAATTTAAGCTTGCTGTAAACCCCTTTCCCCTCTATCATTGCAATTATCTCTTTTAAGCCTCCCTTTCCCGTCATGCTGCTGCTCATTACCTCTACTTTCCACCCCTGTTTCTGGGCGTATCCTAAATACATTTTGAATAGGTCAGAGGCAAAGAGCGACGCCTCTTCTCCCCCTGTTCCCGCCCTTATTTCAAGGATTATATTCTTTTTATCATTCGGGTTTTCAGGTAAAAGAAGCGACTTTAAGTCCTGTTCCAATTTATTCTTTTTAAACTCCAGATCTGTCAGCTCACTTGCTGCCATCTCCTTCATCTCTTTATCAACCTCTTCCTTGAGCAAGGCTGTGCTCTCCTGAATCTCTTTTACCACCTTTTTGTATTCCTGATAGGTCTTAACTATATCGGACAATTCAGCATGCTCTTTAACAAGACGGAGAAACTCCTGCTGTCTCGAGATAATCTCAGGACGGCTTATCAAATCCGTAAGTTCATTGTATCTTTCAACTATTGAATCTATTTTTTCAAACATAACATCATGGGCTAATAGGCTAAAAGGTAAAGAGGTTAAGAGGTAATTTGCTTTTAGCCTTTTAACCTTTTTACCTCTTGACCTTGGTTAGGCGGTTGCTTCTGCAGTTGGAGCTTCCTTCTTTTCTTTTTTCTTATACTTCTTCTGGAACTTCTCCACCCTCCCTGCGGTATCGAGAAACCTCTGTTTGCCGGTGAAATAAGGATGGCAGTTGGAGCATATCTCTACGGACATATCCCCTACCGTCGTCCTCGTTTTATAAACCGCGCCGCAGGCACAGCTAATCGTTGCATCCGTATACTTAGGATGAATCCCGTCTTTCATTTTTAATCCTCCCTTTTTATTTCACCACAAAGACACAAAGAACACAAAGAAGAAAAGGAGAAAGGGGGAAATGAGAGAAATGGAGAAAAAAACAAAAATAAAGAATAGAATCTATTTTCTCCCTTTCCCCTGTTTCTCCATTTCTCCTTAATATTTTTTATTCCTTTGTGCCCTTTGTGCCTTTGTGGTAAATCTTGTGTTTACGCATTCATTGATTCCAAAAATTTCTTATTGCTCTTTGTCTCCCTCATTTTCTCGAGGAGCAGCTCCATACTCTCCACAACCCCCATAGGCTGTAAAACCTTTCTCAGTATCCATATCCTGTTCAACTCCTCCTTAGGCAGCAAGAGCTCTTCTTTCCTTGTCCCCGATGCGTGAATATCAATAGCAGGGAATATTCTCTTATCCACAAGCCTTCTGTCAAGATGAACTTCCATATTACCCGTGCCCTTAAACTCCTCGAATATAACATCGTCCATCCTGCTGCCTGTATCTACAAGGGCAGTTGCCATAATGGTAAGGCTTCCCCCTTCTTCTATATTTCTGGCAGCGCCGAAGAATCTCTTGGGTCTCTGCAGGGCATTGGAGTCAATACCGCCTGACAGCACCTTGCCGCTGGGCGGGGCAATGGTATTATACGCCCTTGCGAGTCTTGTAATGCTGTCTAACAAAATCACTACATCCTTCTTATGCTCTACCAGTCTTTTTGCTTTCTCGATAACCATTTCAGCCACCTGAACATGCCTCTGCGCCGGCTCGTCAAACGTAGAGCTTACCACCTCACCCTTAACGGACCGCTGCATATCGGTTACCTCTTCGGGTCTTTCGTCAATAAGAAGCACAATCAGAACTATCTCAGGATGATTGCCGGTTATGCTGTTCGCTATAGACTGGAGAAGCATGGTTTTCCCTGTCCTCGGCGGAGCTACAATCAATCCCCTCTGCCCTTTCCCTATAGGGCTTGTGAGATCGAGAACACGCGGAGAGAGGTCGCCATTACTCGTCTCGAGCTTTATCCTCTCCTGAGGATATAGAGGGGTAAGGTTATCAAAGAGTATCTTTTCTTTTGCAGCCTCGGGGTCTTCAAAATTTATTGCCTCAACCTTGAGGAGCGCAAAATATCTCTCTCCCTCCTTCGGAGGTCTTACCTGTCCCGATATGGTATCGCCTGTCCTCATATCGAATTTTCTTATCTGGGACGGCGACACATAAATATCATCGGGACCCGGCAGGTAATTATAGCTCGGCGCCCTTAAAAAGCCGAACCCGTCGGGGAGTATCTCAAGAACCCCCTCGCCGAATATAAGCCCGTTCTTCTGGGTCTGAGCCTCGATGACCTTAAATATAAGCTCCTGCTTTCTAAGACCCGAACCGCCCTGAACCCCAAGGTTCCTGGCAATAGCATTAAGCTCGGATATGGTTTTATCTTTCAATTCGGCAATATTCATAGCATCTCCCTAAAAAAATGTTTTCTAAAATTATTTATCAAAAGGTTTTATTAGTTGTAAACCCTGTTAGAAGTTCGCCTGTTTGGGGGCAATTTGCCCTGTCAATGGTTTTACCGCTGATAGAGGAAACTTCTAACGGGGTAAAGACACAGGGTATTAACTAAAACTGTCCTTTAAGTCTCTGTGGTAAAAGATTTTAAACTCATAAAAGCTAAATACGAAGCATTTAAGGTTTGCTTTAATCCTGCCCCGAAATAATACCGAAACCCCGAATTAATCTCAGGGTCGGCACAGTGTTCAGGATATTCATGAGAGGTTTAAACCGCTAAAGCGGAACTTAACTATATTTAATTTTACACAATATATTTTTTTTGTCAATATTTTTTTGACATAATTTTATAGCGCCTTAAAATTCTTGAAATCAGGAGATTGATTCTTTGGTATAATAGGAGCAAGGAAATAGGAGAATATTTATATGAACGATAAAATTCCAGAATGGCTTGAGCCGTTCGAGCGTAAGTTTGTTTCAGCGGATTTCAGAATCACCGATGCGGATTCGATAAAGCCGTGGGTGGATAAGCTTCTCGGCCGCGCAATCGCATCGGCACAGGACATCATCAAATGGCTTGAAGATTATTCCGAATTGGAAGGGATTATAGAGGAAGATTCCAATATCCGCTATGTCGAGATGACATGCAATACAAAGGACAAAGAAAAAGAGGAGCGATACCTATATTTTGTCCAAGAGATACAACCTAAGCTCATCGAATGGGGCGATGCACTGAACAGAAAATATTACGAATCACCGTATAGAAACAAACTTGACCCCGCAGAATATGGAAGGCTCGACCGCATCCTGATCACTGCCATAGAGCTTTACACTGAAAAGAACATTCCGCTTGAGGTTAAACTTGCAGAGATGTCGCAGAAATATCAGGCGATAACGGGTGCGTGGATGGTGGAATTCGACGGCAGGATACAGACCATGCCTCAAATGTCAACCTACCTCCAAAAGACCGACCGCCCTCTGCGGGAGCAGGCATGGAGGGCAATGGCAGAGAGGAGATTGCAGGATTCAAAGAGCCTCGATTCCCTGTTTGACGAAATGCTGAAGACCCGGCATGAGTATGCAAAAAACCTCGGTCTCTCCGATTACCGCGAATACGCATTCAAAAGCAAGCTGCGGGATTACACGGCTGATGATTGCCTGAGATTCCACGATTCCATAGAGCGGGCGGCAGTTCCGCTCGTGGAGAGGCTTGCGGAAAAACGCAGGGCTGAGATGAAGGTGGAGAGCCTGCGACCATGGGATATGGTCGTTGATCCCCTTGGCAAGCCGCCGCTCCAGCCGTTTAAAAATGCAGGAGAACTGCAGGACGGAGTAGAAAAAATTTTCTCCAGAATAGACAGCCGCCTCGGCGAACGCTTCAACTCCATCCGCAAAATGATGGACCTCGAGAGCAGGGACGGCAAGGCTCCCGGCGGCTACCAAACAACCTTTGAGGAGCGCCGCATCCCCTTCATCTTTACAAACGCAGCGGGGATGCACGAGGATGTTACAACGCTTCTACACGAGGGCGGGCATGCCTTTCATACCCTTTCATGCAGACGGCAGCCGATGATATGGTATCGGCACTCGTCAATGGAGTTCTCGGAAGTAGCAAGCATGACACAGGAGCTTTTCGGCAACCCTTATCTCGATGTCTTTTACATAAATGAGGAGGATGCCGACAGGGCGATAATAAAACAGCTTGAGCGCGTCGCAGAGATTTTCCCATGGGTTGCCACAGTAGACAGCTTTCAGCACTGGATATATACCCATCCAGATCATACAGCGGAAGATCGGGCGGAGCAATGGCTGAAAATCTCAGGCCGATTTGATGTTAGGATTGACTGGAGTGGTATTAATCCGGATATAAGAAAATATGTATGGCACAGGCAGCTCCACATATTTGAAGTGCCTTTCTACTATATCGAATACGCAATAGCTCAATTGGGTGCACTCATGCTTTACCGGATTTACAAGAACGACCCTAAGCAAGCGGTCGGGCAATACCTGAGCGCCCTTGCATTAGGGGGCAGCCGCCCGCCTCAAGAGCTTTTCAAATCCGCAGGAATAAAAATGGATTTCTCATATACGAATCTATCTTCGCTTATGGAGATAATAGAAAAGGAGCTTGAAGAATATACATAAGCCGTCGGAAACAAAAAACTTGACACTCTATGTATCGGGATGTTAAAAAAATAATCAGGGAGAAAATAAATCCCCACACCTTTCAGCAAGGTATTGACCATG
>JACQEW010000240.1 GCA_016200365.1 Nitrospinota bacterium | reverse complement strand
TTTTTTCTTTCTCTGTGTCTCCGTGCCTCTGTGGTAAATTTTTATAATTTACATGAACAAAAATTGGTTTATAATTCCCTTTCCCTCAGTGTAATGGAAAGGCTGAAACCCGCACCTCCACCCGGTTTTGTCTTTAAATCAGTCAATAAGACTTCTTTAAAAGAGCCGTCCTTGATCAGCGACTCCTTTAAGAGATTCGCACCTTCAAAGGAATCCGCCTCTCCCCGCGCCGCCACCCTCCCCTCCCCTATATGCAGCTCGTAGAATTTTATCTTTTCCCCAATTAATGACTTTGAGGACAGGGCACCGGGGTTTTGTCCTGCTGCCTGTGAAAATACTTTCATTATTTCAAGGGCGCTCACACCGCCTCCTATAATCTCTATTTCTTCTTTTAACACTTTCAGCTTCGCCTCAAGCTGATAGAGCTCATCCATAACCCTCGTCTCTCCCGGGAACAGTTCGAGATACTCGCCCTTTAATGCACCCTTTAACACCTTGAGTTCTCTTGAAAACCCTGTATAACGGAGATACATATCACTCATCAGAAATCCGAGGATAAGAAAGAATAGGACGGCTGTAACCTTAAGATTTCTTTTCATGGCAGCCCTTTCTTTTGTATATGACAACTCGCCTTTCCTGAAGTTCATGGCGACTTCAAGCCCCTTCTTTACATGAAGGGAGAGTGCGAAAACCCCTGCCCCATCCCCTCGATATTCATGCGGCATAGAAACAATAGGAGTCAAGGGAGCGGTCTCCTTATGCAGAAGCGATTTCACTTCATCCGATATATCGCCTGAATAATAAAAGGCATCCAATTCAATACCCTCTGATTTCAAATAGAGGAGGCTTGTCTTAACATCATCTATTTCTTTGATTGGCTTAAAAAAGAGCGGTATTCCATCGGCAGCGACTGCAATGGATTCGCTGTTAATAAATGCGGATGTGCCTCTGCCATCCCCCTTAAAAAAGGGGGGAAGGGGGTTGTTTAAAATATTTCCCAGAGAAAAGAGGGTTGGGCCGAGCCAGAAAGGATCGAGATTTAATCCATTCAATATCTCAAGATAACCCCTCAGCCTCTCCTTCTCCACTGCCGCTGAAATGACATTGCCGTTTTTTAGAGGAACGGCGCCGATAACCATATCTCCTGCATTGCACGGCAGAATGCCGTCCAGCTCAAAGGGCAGCACATCCTCAAGCATACCTTTGTCCTTAAATGGAATTGATACAATCCTTATGCTCATCTCGACGGCAGGAATACCCACAAACACCTTCTGAAATTCCCTGAAGCCCTTTTCCCTTGCAGTCATAAGGAGCGAGGAAAGTGCATTTTTTATATCCCCCGATAGAAGCATTCGATGGCAGTCCTTTTTATCTGTTGTTACTCCCGTGTTGTTGAGAGGATGGGTGAAAAAGAAAAGAGGCTCCATCCTCCTCGCAGAAAAGATACCCGCCCTGACAGAATTCAAACCTATATCAATAATAAGGATTACTTTTGCCATAACTAATGGGATTTACAATTTACGATTTACGATTTACGATTTTAAATTCCAAATTGTAAATTGTAAATCGTAAATTTTTTCTCATCCCTCTCTCCAGTAAATCACCCTTCCCCCTATCTGCACCACAGCCTCTACCTCCCGCACGGCATCCTCTACCACACCCCTCGAATAGATTCTGAAAATACTGCCTTGCACGGTAATCCTGTCCTGCAGACTAAAGCCGAGTGTGCCGAAACCGTCTACCTTCATTATATCCGACCTGTCTTTAAAAGGGGTCTCCTTTCTATATGCGATAATCTTCTGCGCCAGCAATTCCGTCATTTCATCCGAGAGGGCAATGAGGGCTTCTCTGCCTGCCGTGTTTATATTGACAAGTCCATCGGTATATACTGTAACAAAGGGGCTTAATTTTTTATACAACTGCGGGGTATACCCCTTTATCATTAATATCTCTTCGAGGCTGTCAAGATTATCGTTCTTGGGCTTGTAGGGGTGCGGAAGTCTCTGGTAGTAATCGAGCCACTCGGCGCCGGACCTCCTCGGCTCGTCATCCATATCAATCCAATCCGCCAGGGTATCTGATAGGGTATCATCATGCCCAAGCAATTTAAGCAGCCTTACATAATTACCATAAAGCCTTTCATTAGACACACCTGTATTCGGATATACTATCCGGAGGGATACCTTCCCCTGCTCATCGAAGCCTCTTAGCTCCAGATTCCCCTCTTCCTTTGTATAAGCAAAAGAGAGACCTTCTTTATCCATTGTCATATAGGGATTAATTCTCCGCATCTCCTCTATTCCTGCCTTAGCCATATCCACCCCTGCCCTTGCAAGAAGCGCCGCCCTCTGGCTGTTCTTGAAATTATTTGTCTTAGACACGGAGATATAAATCCCGTAGACAAGCTCCGTTACAGCAGCAATAATAATAGCCGTAACAAGAAGTGTAATAATAAGGGCAAAGCCTTTTTCCGAACGAAGCATAAAAATAGTAACGAGCAATGAGCAACGAGCAACGAGTAATGACTTCGTTTACTCATTGCTTAATGAAACATAGTAAGCAGTTGGCAGTTAGCAATTGCCTATTGCCTATTGCTATTTCATTCTCGGCACGGCAATGGCGGCTATCTCTTTTCCTTCATCGGTGATAACCGCTGCCCTTACAGCTTCAGGAAGTCTTTTTTCAAGGGAGGCATCCCAGGCAAAAGCCCAATCCTTCCCATTAAAAAAACCGACCTCGAATCCCTTTATCCCTTTTAATACTTCGATTCCCTGCTTACTACCTGCAGGGACAAGTTTAGACTTCTCTTCGCCATAAGGATTCCATGTCTCACGATAGAGAGCGCCAACTCCGTTCTCTTCCTCTACAAAATAACTGACAGCCGTGAGGTCTGATGCAGGTAAGCCTTCTTTTAATACAGGACGGGTAAAGGCAGTAAAAGATAAAAACGATGTAAGCCCCTTCTTTTCCCCTGTAAAGATTGTCATACTATTTGCTGTTTTAAAATATGCGCCGTTTACCTCTCTGACAAATTGATCTAAAAAACTTCCTGTATCGAGGTGTCGCTCAATCTTACCTTCAACCGCCTCTGTTACTCTATATATGGAAAAGAAGGCTGCATAGAGCGCCGTCAGCAGGATTGAAGTAATCGCAACTGCTATCAACAGTTCTATCAATGCAAATCCCCTATCTCTCCAGTTTATAAGTAACATAGGATACCTCTCTGTCCTTTCCCCATGAGACTTTAAGGGAAATCTGCTTAAGCTCCTTAAACTCTGTATCCTCTATATTTATCAGATAGGAAAATTGAGGGAACCCCTTGCCGAAATCCCCCTCCATTCCCTGCTTACTGCCTGCAGGGACAAGTTTTTCCGCACCCTTATAAAGCCCGAACTCCTCCATCTTCTCCATTCCGAGTATAGAGGCAATTATAATATTTTTGTTGTCTTCGATTAGCGTTAAATGATAATTGAGGCTGGTCAAAGCCGTAATTACCACACCGGCTGTAATAGCCAGCGCTATCATAACCTCGAGGAGCGTAAATCCTGCAATTATACCCAAATGAGCAATGAGCGAGGAGCGATGAGTTTTTACTCGTTGCTCATTGCTCGTTGCTCGTTGCTTATTATTCGATATTCCAGTTTTCAATATCCTTATCAAATCCTTCCCCTCCCCTTACACCATCAGCGCCGTAAGAGATAATATCATGGTCTCCGTGAACACCAGGAGAGATATAGATGTAGGGATTGCCCCACGGGTCCGCAGGTATCTTCCTCTTTTCAAGATAACCGCCGTCACGCCACTTCTTTGGTATAACCCCTACGACCGGCTTTTCTATCAGGGCATCGAGTCCCTGCTCGGTTGACGGATAGACGCCGTTATCAATTTTATAGAGTTTCAATGCCGTCTCGAAGTTTTTTATCTGAATCTTTGCCTCTGCAACCTTCGCCTCATCCACCCTGCCGATAATCCTTGGAGCTATAACGGCAGCCAGTATCCCAAGTATTAGAATAACAACCATCAACTCTATAAGAGTAAAACCCCACTCGGATTTACGATTTACGATTTTAGATTTGAGACCCCTGATAGAATCAGTCAGGGGTTGTAAATTGTAAATTGTAAATTGTAAATTATTCATAACCTTCCTCCTCATTTTATTATCCGATTCAACTCAAATATGGGGAGGAGTATGGCGATTACGATAAACCCTACAACTATCCCCATAATCAAAATCATTACAGGCTCCAGAAGGGAGAGTCCCCTTTTTATCCCCGACTCAAACTCCTGACGGTATGTTTCGGATACCTTTAAGAGCATATCGGAGAGATTCCCCCCCTTTTCTCCGACAGTAATTATATGACAGACAACCGGAGGCATAACAGCCTCCCACTTTTTGATACTCACAGAAAGAGATGTGCCGCTTATGACATCACTAATTGCCCTGTCTATTACCTCATTGAATACCGTGTGATTCAAGACACCCTTTGTCATCTCAAGAGCCTTGAGCATCGGTATGCCGCCTTTTAATAGACTCCCCAGTGTTCCGGTCAGGGTATTTATATAAAAATGAGTCATAAGGCTGCCAATCAATGGGATTTTGAGGAGCAGCCTGTCCATTACCGCCTTGCCTGACGGTCTTTTGATAAAAACCCTTATACCCCATATACCGCCTATTCCCCCGGCGATTAACAGATACCAGTAATATCTGATAAAATTGGTAATCCATAGGAGGATTATTGTAATCGAGGGGAGAGGGTTTTTTGTGCCTTCAAATATAGCGGTTATTTTAGGAATCACAAAGACAAAGAGGAAAAGGAGGACGCCAATGCCTACGATGCTCATAAATATAGGGTAGGTAAGGGCAGACTGGACCTCCCTGACGACCCTATACCTTACCTCGAGATAATCCGAGAGTCTCTGCAGGACAATGTCGAGGGAGCCGCCCGCCTCGCCTGCCGCAACCATGCCTGTATAAATACGGGAGAATATATCGGGATAACCGCCCAAAGCATTTGATAGGGAATTGCCTTCTGAGATTTCATCCCTTACATGAAGAAGAACGGCTTTGAGCCTTTTATTCTTCTCCTCCTTTGTCAGAACACCGAGGGCATCCGAGAGTGTCGCCCCTGATGATAACAGGGAAGCCAATTGCCGTGTTGTAAGGGCAAGCTCATACGAGGAGACCTTCTTCCCTATCCCCTTTTCCAAGCCTGCCTCCGATATTTTTAAGGGATACAGCCCGTCCTTCTTCAATCTCTGAACAGCATCCCTGACGCCAACGGCATCGAGGCTGCCTGCAACCCTTCTCCCACTTGCATTGTATGCATTATAATTAAATATGGACATACTGTTTCCCCGTTCTGTTCTGCTCAAATTGTAGAATGAAAAACAGGGAGAGTCAATCCCATTTTATGAGGAAAAATGGCAGTCGAAACCCTCAAGGTTAAAAATTGACATGGAGCAGGATAAGAAATTATCGGAAGTAATAAATAGGCTTAATTCATATTTCAAGGTCTGACACCATTTTTGTATTCTCCCCCTCTTTAACAAAGAGGGGGATGGGGGGAGTTTTTCAATCATTACAAAAAGTGATATTTCAAGACCCCCTACCCTCCCTACAAAACACCTCTTGGAGGGAGGAGTTTTTCTATAAGGGTCTGGAGCTTTTCCATGAGGGTCTTCAAGAAGGAAAGTTCCTCTTTCTGTGCCTCAAGGGAGGTTTCTATCTGTGTCAATTTCTTCTGCTGATTCCATAGTATCCGTCCCATAATCCCCATCAGTGAAAGGGCGACTGTAATGAAAAGTCCGAGCAGCCACTGAAGGGTATCTAATCGCTTATTTACCCCATCAAACTGTTTGTTATTTGATTCCTTCAGATCATCAATCCGTCTGTTAGTATCATCAAATCGTTTGTTAGCTGATTCTTTCAGATCATTGATTTGCTGTTGAAGTGCGGACTGTCCTGCCTTCAATTCAGCAAGGCTTTCTATTATCTCCCTGTCGCTGATTCTTGGCGCAACTTCTACGGCAAAGGCGGCAGAATAAGATAAAAGGGCAATAGAAAAGAATAAAAGGATAAAGGTCTTCTTCATGGTTAAAGTCTAATTTAAGTTGGGTGGTAGTGTCAACTGAAAAATCACTGAAAAATCAATCATGTCAATCAGAATGAGTATTGGGGGTCAGGCTTTGGATTGTTTGATTTGGGCTTTGGATTGTTTGATTTGTAAAAATGCTTTCTCCAGCTTTTTTTTCCTTCCTTCGAGGGAACTGTTCTCCTGTGAACATCGAATAATCTTGTCAGCAGCCTGACTTAAACTGCATACGTCACGTTTCATTCGTTTGCCCAAATCAGTGAGGGACAAGCCGTTAATTTCTCTGACCAAATGGGCTATCAGCCCTCGC
>JACQEW010000232.1 GCA_016200365.1 Nitrospinota bacterium | reverse complement strand
TGAAAAGGAGGGGAAATTATGTTTTTCTTGCATGATACTAATGGCTGCGTTCAAAATTTCGATGTGGTAGAAGAATTAAAAGAATATATTGAAATAAGGCATGCCGAAGAATGTGGATTTGATTTGATTTCTGAAATTAAAGTTGGCAAAGGAAAATATTACGGTTGCAGTTGGATGTTAGAAATTGTACAGATTGGATAAAATTTTACTTTTACTCTAAATGGGTTGAAATGATTGATTATAAGACAAAACATAGAAGGTTAAATGGAAATGGCTCTGTCTGGATTGATAAGAATAAAATTTATTTAGCATTTGACAAATTATTCGAGAAATTCAAAGACAGTATTTTAGTAGTTTCTTACAGGTCGGATGGGATTCCATCTATTGAAGAACTGGAAAATCTGCTGAAGAAATACAAGCCGTCTGTGGAAGAGATAAAAAGGAAAAGTTATAAATATGTTTTAAGTAATAATCATTCTGAAGAAATCCTGTTGATTGGAAAATAAAATTATTCAAATAAAGACTAATTCTTATGGGTTCTGAAATAATCGTCAATACAAATACAAGAGAGACACGGATTGCGCTTTTGGAGAACGGCATAATCTCCGAGCTTTATGTCGAAAGGATTAAAGATGAAGGCATAGTCGGAAATGTCTACAAAGGCAGGGTTGTAAAGGTTCTCCCCGGCATGCAGGTATCATTTGTAAATATAGGGCTTGGGAAGTCGGGTTTCCTGTATGTATCCGATATTAACCCGCCTGACAGGATAGAGGAGTATGAAAAGCTTACAGCAGGCGAAGCGAAGCCGATAGAAGACGAATCGCCTCCACAGGCTCACCATGCACATCCTGAGCCTGCCGAAGGACAGCAGTCTCAGAATACAGTGACATCCATGAACGGGGAAGGATTATCGGAAACAGGGGAAGAAGATTTTATGAAGCATCCTCCTCAGCAGCTCCCCATTGAAGAATTATTGCAGGAGGGACAGGAGATTCTGGTGCAGGTCTCAAAAGACCCGATAGGAAACAAGGGGGCAAGGATTACATCTTATATTTCGCTTCCTGGACGGTATCTGGTATTTATGCCTTCTGTAGACCATGTGGGTATATCGAGGCGGATAGAAGATGAAGCAGAAAGGAAGAGGCTTAAAAAGTTATTATTGGAGCTAAAACCCCCAGGTGCAGGTTTTATTGTAAGGACGGCAAGCGAAGGGAAAGACAGGGAAGAATTCACGGCTGATATCGAGTTCCTGACCAAACTCTGGAACGATATAAAACAAAAGGCTGAAAAGGCATCCGCCCCTGTCCTCATCCACCAGGATCTTAATCTCATATACAGGGTAATAAGGGATTTGTTCACAAAGGATGTAGATAAAATGATAATAGACTCTCAGGGGGAATATGAAAACTGCATCAGATTTGTGGATTCCTACATGCCAGCATTAAAGCCGCGAATCGAGCTTTATTCAGGAAAAGACCCGATATTCGATGCTTATGGAATCGAGATTGAGATAGAAAGGGCGCTTGGGAGAAAGATATGGCTTAAATCCGGCGGGTATATAATCATCGAGCAGACCGAGGCGCTGACCGCTGTAGATGTGAATACCGGTAAATTTGTGGGAAAGAAAAATCCGGAGGAGACTATACTCAAGACCAACCTGGAGGCGGTGAAGGAGATTGTCTACCAGCTCCGCCTGAGAAATATAGGAGGAATTATAATTATAGATTTTATAGATATGGAGAAGGAAGACAGCAAGGAGAAGGTCTTTCATGCCCTGGAGCAGGCATTAAAATCCGACAGGTCGAGGACGAAGATAATAGAGATATCCGAGTTCGGACTTGTAGAGATGACGAGAAAAAGGGTGAGGGATTCTTTAAGCAGGACATTATGCCAGACATGCCCGTATTGCGAAGGGAGGGGCGGGATTAAGTCTCCTACAACCGTATGCTATGAGATATTCAGGGAGGTGCAGAGGGTTATAAATGCATCCCCTGTAAAAAAGAAGATTCTTATAAATGTGCCGCCGGTAGTCGCCGATATGCTGTCCGATGAGGAGAGTCAGTATATAGACAAGCTGGAAGAGGACTTAAAGATTAAGATAATCGTAAAGGCTGACTTTGACATGCACCAGGAGCAATACGAGATAACCGCTCTGTGAGGAGATCACCAGTGCACCAGGCACCAGTGCACCAGAAATATATTCTTTACTGGTGTTCTGGTACTCTGGTGCACTGGTGCCTGGTTTTTCACTTAGGCAATTCTGATTGAAGATACCTTTTTAACTTATCATTCAGCCTTTTCTCAGCCTGTCTGACAGCCTCTCTCGTAACCTTGAACTTATCCCCTATCTCCTGCAGTGTGGCAGGGTCTTCTGAAAGGATTCTGTTCTTCAATATCTCCCTTTCATATTCATTGAGACCCTCCTCAAATTTTGAAAGCTTCGCATAAAATAAATCTTTAAATTCCTTCTGGGCAGCCCCATCTTCAGGTGATTGCCCCTTCGATTCTATTGTGTCAACAAACATTTCTTTTGAATTATCATCAATGGGCGCATCGAGGGAGACATCCTTCGAGGAAAGCGCCTCACCAATATCTATAATATCCTCCTCTGTAGCGCCAAAATGCTCTGCGAGCATCTTTGTGTGGGGATTATAGCCCTCAAGCTCCAGCCTTTCTATCTCTTTTTGCAGTTTAAAGAGCAGTTTTCTTCGGATATTGGTAGTCCCCACCTTTACTATTCTTAAATTATCAACTATATATTTTAATATGAACGCCCTTATCCACCATGTTGCATAAGTGGACAGCCTTGCCCCCTTGAAAGGGTCGAATCTCTTTACTGCCTCAAGGAGCCCTATATTCCCCTCCTGTATAAGCTCAAAGATATTGCTGTACATCCTGCTGAATCTCATGGCAGTCTTTACTACGAGAATGAGGTGGGAGGTAACAAGACGGTAAGCAGCCTCTTTGTCCCCGCTCGTCCTGTATTTTATTGCCAGCTCATATTCCTCTTCCTTTGTAAGGAACGGATACATCTTCACCTTCACCATGTAAGCAGTCAAAGGGTCATACAGAACAGCCCCTTCACTTTTCACATCATCTTCTATAATCTTTTCCAATTCATCCATAGTATTAAAAGCAAGGGGTCAAGGGGTCAAGTGAAAATCTAAACAAACCCTTGAACCCTCGAACCCTCGAACCCTTTTTCTGTTAATTGCAAACAATATATACAGGACTTTTGTTTAACATT
>JACQEW010000251.1 GCA_016200365.1 Nitrospinota bacterium | reverse complement strand
TTCTATGGCGGCATTCAAGGCAAGGAGGTTTGTTTGGTTGGCTATATCCGTTATTACTCCTACGATGACTTCTATCTTCTTGCTGCTTTCTTCTATGTTCTTCATTGCCCCTATGGTCTGATTTACTGCCTCTCCTCCTTTTATCGCCTGCTCGTTCGCCTTCGATGCTATGTCGCTTGCCTTTACTGCGCTGTCAGCCACTTCTTTTATCGCCTTGTCCATTTCTCCTATGCTGCTGGACGATTCTGTTACTGCCGAGCTCTGTGTCTCCGCCCCTTTGGATATTTCGTTGCTGGTTGCCGATGCCTGTTCAATCGAGGCTGCCATCTCCTCGGATGCGGATGCTACATTCAATGCCGTGTGGCTTATCTGAACTACTATGTCGTGTATCTTTTCGACAAAGGTGTCGAACCACTTTGACAACTCTCCTATCTCGTCCGTTTGATTGAGATCGAGCCTCTTTGTTAAATCACCTTCGCCTGTTGCCATATCCTTGAGCATGCCGACTACATTGTTTATAGGCTGGGTAACTGAACGGATTATCCACCATGCAACAAGAATGGCAATAAGTAACCCACCCACAATACTTGCAATCATAATGTTACGGGTTGATTCGGAATTTTTATCAGCCTTATCCTTCTCCTGTTTTCCAACATCGAACTGCAATTGAAGCAAAGCCTCTGCATTCTTTTTGGCTTCATTGAACAGGGGTATGGTAACCCTTACATTGTGCAGGTTTGCATCGCTAAACTTTTTCTCTTTAAGAAGCACAATGGCATGCTTTAAGCCTTCATTTACAAATTTTGCCCTTGTCTCCTTATATTCTGCTGCAAGCTTCTTTTCCTCCTCAGTCAGATATGTTGCCATATATGCTTCCCAGATTTTACCAATCTTTGCAATGTTCCCTTCTACTATATCCGTGTGCTTTGTAATTGGATGGTCTGCCTCATGAACCTTGCTTACCTCCAGTGCAGGGTCGTGAAATGAGGCGAGGAGTATATGCTGGACATTTTCACGCATAAGGTCGTTTATCTCGGAAAACTGTCCCAGAGGCACAAATCTGTCGTTATACACTGTCTCAAATGCAGCATCGGTCTGTCTCTCCGCCCTTAATCCTAATATCCCGATGACAACTAAAAGGACTGCCATAAAAGCTACTAAAACATACAGCCTGACTCCAATCTTCAGATTCTTAAAACTCATAATGCACCTCCTTATTAATTATTAAAAACTAACAGGCTCAAAATCTTTACTGTTTAAAATCTCCATTAGCTCATCACCAATTCCAAGCACTAACAAACCATTCTTCTCTGCATATCTTATTACACCCTCATTTATATAGAGACTGGCAAGAACACCTATCACCCCCTTCTCCTTATATTCTGGAAAATAATCCCTGAATATCTTTATATCTCTTAAAAATTCATCTATATCCTGAGATCTTAATGTGGATCTTGTGTAATTTAGAAAAACCATCTCAGAAGATACTGCAATAGCATCCCATTCCTTTGCAGAAAGCCCATTTAATTCCCGTTTTCGCCTCACTGACAGATCAACTACCTTTATATTAAATCTCTCCTTTACAATTCTGGGTATACTCGGGGCGACAATATCTTCTACAAGTGTTCCCAATTTGTTAGATATCTCGCCCCACCGTTTGTTCATCCTTTTATTTTCTTTATCTGAATTTTCTTTAAATGTCGCCATCTCTCCTTGAAATGCCCTCATCTCTTTATCTGAATTTTCTCTAAATGTCGCCATCTCTCTTTGAAATGCCCTCATCTCTTTATCTGAATTTTCTCTAAATGTTGCCATCTCTCTTTGAAATGCCCTCATCTCTTTATATGAATTTTCTCTAAATGTCGCCATCTCTCTTTGAAATGTTCTCCTGTCTTTTTCGGATTCAACGATGTATTGGTCAATTTTATGCCTAAATGCCCTCATCTCATCAATGAATCTCTCTAAGGCTATTTCTACCTTATCCACCCTTTCTTCTAAGATTACATCCATAAATAATTCTCCTCTACCCCGTAAAGCTTTTCACTGCCTCATTCTCTGTATTAAAGACCTCCACCTTCTGATTCAATTTACACAGCTCAAAGACCTCTTTTACATTTTCATGCAGGCTGCACATCTTCAGACTGCCCCCTTTTTTTTGAAGGGTCTGGATGGCTGAGACTATCAGCCCGAGTCCAGCGCTCCGTATCTGCCTTATATTCTGCATGTTCAGGACGACTTTAAATTTGCCTTCTCCAATTAATTTTAATATCTTATCCTTTAATTCGCCGGACACGATATGCTCGAAATTCTCCTCATCAGGCTCTAAAATAACTACTCCATTGTTTTCACTTTGTTCTATTTTCATATCTTTAATTATGGAACACGAATTTCACGAATATCCGAATGGCACGAATATATTAGAAGCAAGAAGTCAGAAGCAAGAAGCAAGATTAAAATTTTTTCTTGCATCTTGTTTCTTGCCTCTTGCATCTTGTTTTATTTGTGTAATTCGTCCATTCGTCTCATTTTGTGTTTAAGCTTTGTTACACCACTACCTTTTCTTCAAGCCTCTCAATCCTTAAAATCATGTCATCCATAACAACCTTATCAGCCAGTGCCTTTTTAATGTCGCCTTTAATTTCCGAGACATTCATGTAGATATAGTCAATCCTTTTATTGGCATCATCCATTCTTTTATCTATCCTTGCCAATAGATAATCCCTTACATTATCAATCTTCTCTGACAGCGAATCTTTCACCTCATCAATCCTTTTGTTCGTCTCATCAATCCTTTTGTTTGTCTCAGTAATTGCTATTCTTATATCTCTTACATCATTCTCGATATTTTTCATCCTTTCGCTCAAAGATTCGATAGCGAGTCTGTATCCGGCAAGCTCCCCCCTGACCTCTGTTCTAAATTCCTTAAATTCCTGTTTTAGCTCTCCAATTACGACATCTTTAATAGCCTGAGTAAGTTTCTCAATATCCATCGGGTTTCACCTCCTCCATTGCTGCCCGTTTTATCAACTCCTCTGTATTCAATATCAAAATTACCCTTCCATCGCCCAGTATTGTAGCACCCTTTATCTCCCTTATTCCAGCTAAAAATCCCTGAAGGGGTTTTATCACTATTGACCGCTGTCCTAACAGCCTGTCAACCGAGAGAGCAACCTTTTTCTTCCCATCTGTAATTACTACAATGGGGAGAGCACCCGAAGCTCCCCCCTCACCCTGACCCTCTCCCCTGAGGGGAGAGGGAATTATCTTCCGTTGCCCCCTCTCCCCTTGGGGAGAGGATTGAGGTGAGGGGCTTCCATTCAACCTTATAATCTCATTCAGCGGAACAATCCCCAGAACCTCCCCTCTTAAATACATGGCGCTCCGCCCCTTCATTCTCTCCACATTATCGTCGTTTATACTCAGGGTTTCTATGACGCCGTCAACAGGTATGGCAAACTGGTGATTCCCCGATGATACAATGAGCGCCCTCAACAGCATTTTTTCCAATATGCCGATATTTATAGGTATTGTC